>JADJPW010000016.1 GCA_016713035.1 Verrucomicrobiaceae bacterium | reverse complement strand
CCTTTTTAGTCTCCAAAATCACACTGCCTTGCCTTCCAGGCACCCCAGCGGGGTACAATTCAGCGGCCTCAGGATGCGCGCCCTCTTGCGAAGAATGGAATGATCTCCTTTTGATCCCCAGATATCTTTCCCGTCGTGACTGATGGTGGCACCACTGCGCATCAGACTGATGGCTATTTTCGGCGTGATGCTGCGCCCGCCCGCTCAATTTTCGCCATTCACCACGGGGGTCAGGGATCTTCGCCTCCTCTTTGAGCAGCGGCAGTAGCACGGACACGGCTTTGCGCCCCGGCTCGCCCACCACGTCACCGGGAGGAAGATAGCAGGCGAGGAGACCATATCTGCGACCGGATTCTGCATCCGGGGGCGGAGCATCCATCTCTTCCAGTTCATCGCCAGCCTCACTTAGGTAGATGATGAACGGTGTCCTCCTGTTACAGATCCAACTCATGTTCGAGAAAATCGTGTCCCTATGCGTCCCAGCTTCA
Source organism: Verrucomicrobiaceae bacterium (assembly GCA_016713035.1). Lineage (NCBI taxonomy): Bacteria > Pseudomonadati > Verrucomicrobiota > Verrucomicrobiia > Verrucomicrobiales > Verrucomicrobiaceae > Verrucomicrobiaceae bacterium. Next base: position 160,963 of record JADJPW010000016.1, on the reverse strand, counting down.
TCGTGTCAACCGCCCCAGACACCGCCGCGCAGTTCGACTCCGAACGTGCCGCTGCCCCCTGCAGCGGCACACCTGCGCCCTCCCTGCGGCACCTGTTACCAGTCAGGCCTCCACCATCATACCGGCCCACAGGCTCCAGGCCGCTCCAGGCCCCTCCTACTCTGGCCAGCAGCATCGACCGACTCGCGAAACCCAGCCCACTTCGGTGACGCACCCTACCGGGAGGCTCTCGCTCCGCTGGCGAACACCGCGAGCCGCGCAGATGTCGAGACCGGGCGCTACGCAACATCTACACCGGATTTGCGGCCTTCCCGCAGCCCTGCCCGGAGCCGGGTGCTCTTATCATCCAAACAGGCGACCCTGCTCGGCCAGAGCACCGCATCGCTCGGAGCCTGCCCAGAGCCCTCCTCCGACTCCGCCACACGCCGCTTCTGGCACCGCGTCCAGAGCCCCTGCTGCTTCACTGATCCGGCCAGCCCTCGCCGCCGATCTGCACATCGCCATCGACCCAGGCCACAGCGAGGAGGCTGGCTTCCACCGTGGAGGAGAGCGCTTCCTCGTGGGCTTTGCCCCCAATGAGGCCGTGCAGGAGGGCTACCCCACCCTCATCACCGCACAGGCACTCGCAGAAGAAAACGCCTCAAAGCACTCGGAGCCTACGTCACCCTCGCTGCGTGACCGCCTTGCGCCTGTCACCAAACAGCGCCCGCCGGATTTCTCTCTTCGATGTGCTGCGCGGAAGCCACTTCACTTGAATCCGGCTTCCTCAGCCCAAAGAGACTCACGATTGTTCTTCACCGGCGACGCGCGAAGCTCTCACCGTGCAATGGCAGGCTGAAAGCTCTGGTCGCGTCAGCGCGACATCCAAGCCCGTGCAAGAAAAGGTCAACACCGAGACTGGGCCAGATTCCGTCCTCTGCCTCCACTGCAGTCGTGGAGGCCTGGGGGCGCTGCCACCTCCCCCACTCTCAGCCCAACAATCACTTCCACATCCTCGTCACTGGCTGCTACAGCGTCCCTGGGAGCTGGAGCAGGCCGACATACGCTATGAGATGTTTCATCGCCTCCTCGCACGCGTATGAGGAGGAGCTCCCACTCGCCAATGCCGTCGGGGAAGGCATGCGCCGCATCACAGGCCTGCCCGCCTATGTTTACACCACACCCAATGCACGCCGCCCCGGCACCAATGACGCTGTGTATGCTCCGAACCTCCTCGCCAATCGCCTCTACGGTTCCCCTGTCGTCTATTTGGAGCCCCACGTCATGCAGTGAACCATGGGCGAAACCTACCGCCGATTGCTCAATGGGCATACATCGGACGCAATTCCTTATCGGCGGCAACCTGTAAACCAGCGTCGTCCGCGACCATGTGCGCGGCGCTGCCATCGAGGGCCTCACCACCTACTATCGCGTACCCATCGCCGCGTCGATTCCGCGCAACAAGAGCCATGAGCCAGCCGCCGCAGACCATCCTCGTCGCCGAAAGACAGGGTTTTCGTCGGTGCCCGCACTCGCTGATCTTACTCCATGCCGCAGGGCACCGCGTCATCGGGCTCACGCAATACAGAGTTCTCGCCTGTGGCCCTCCCGCCAGACCAAGCCTCCCCACCATCATCGAGTCCTCTGCGACATCAGCACCCAGCGCCGTATTTCGCTCCTCGCGGAAAACCTTCGCCTCCACACCATCGACGCTTCTATCCACTGCGCCAGCTCCATCGTGGCGGAGCAGAGACCTTACCGAGCGTCTATGTCGATGGCATGCGGCATCTTCATCACTGCCTTCCCTCGCATTCTGCCTCTACACCAGCAGCACCAGCGTTTATCCACAGACCGCATATGAGACGGTCGATAGAAACCAGCCCCGCAGTTCAGCGATACGGGCCGACTTTTTGCGCGAGGCGGAAAACATCTCCCTACAGGCCCATGGCGGCGTCGCACGCCTCAAGCTGGCATTTATGGCCCCCATCGCTCTTTTCTGCTCAAAACCCTCCATCGAAGGAAAAGCCGCCATCGAGGGAAATCACGGCGAAGGCCGCCACCTCAACCAAATCCACGCCGATGACGCCGCCAGCCCCTAGCACCTCATCACCCAAAAGCTCTCTCTGCGTCTTCAACATCGCCGACGACCAAAGTCACTCGAGAGGCCGCTTATTTGGATATTTGCCGCCTCCCTTGGCCTCCACATGCCCCGAGCGTGAACCAGACACCACACGCAAACGCGGCTGGAGCCATAAACACATCTCCAACGCCAAACTCGGCTCCACCGGATGGTCACCGCACTATCCCACCTACCGACGCCCTGCAAAACGACCCCGACCTCGTCAGCATCCTCGACACCGTGCATCATGAAAGCGGTGAGCATCATCCCCGTCAAACATCATCCTCATCGGTCTCATGGGCAGCGGCAAAACCACCGTCGCACGCATCAGTCGCCCAAATGATCGGCTTTCAATGCATCGACACCGATCACCTCATCATCGAAGCCGCTGGCAAAAACATTCCCGCCATTTTCGCTGCTGAAAGCGAAAGCGGTTTCCGCCAGCGTGAAAGCGCAGCCCTCCGCAGCCTCTCGGTCGCCGTGGCTGCTGCATCGCCACGGGGCGGCATCATCACCCAGCCCCGAATCTTTCCCTCCTGCGCCACCTCGGCTACATCGTCTGGCTCGATGCAGACCCCGCGCTCCTCGCCCGCCGGACCAGCTTCAATCAAGATCGCCCCCCTCCTCGCTGGAAGAAGACCCCAGGCAAAACTCACCCGCCTGCTCACCGAGCGCAAACCCATCTACAAATCCCTCGCGGACCTCCGCATCAAAACCAGCGAGCTCACACCCCCAAGCGCCTACGGCATCCTGGAAAGCGCCCGCGTCTTCTTCGCCAAAATGCGCCGCTGAGGTGCGCGTTTCGCATTCTCTGGGTTGGATCGTGTTGATCCGTTCTCGTGCCGCCCAAGTCAAAGTGCTCAGTTCTCAGTGCTTAGTTCTTAGTAGCGCAAATCAACCGCGAACTAAGCACTGAGAACTGGGAACAACGGAGAACGGAGAACAGGGAATAGCGAACCGGGAACAGCGGACCGGGAACAGCGAACCGGGACCAGCGAACCGGGAACAGCGGACCGGGAACAGCGAACCGACTCTACTATTAACCCACCGAACCCAGCACCTCCGCCACCCTCTCCATCTCCCGCACGCGTATTGTAAAAGTGCGGACTGAACCGCAGATGACCGCGTCCATCACGCGTATGTCGCAGAGAGGCTACGATACCCTGGGCCGCTAGCCGCGCATTCAGCACCTCCACCGACTGCTCAGGATGCCACACCGTCGTGATGGAAGAACTCAACGCATGTCCAGCTCCGGTCCGAGAAGCGGACCCCAACGGAGCCAAAAACTCATGTTGCGCCGCCTTCAAGCACCGCAACTGCCCGCTAATCGCCTCAGCCCGATCTCCGCGATCAAATCCATCCCCGCCTTCATCCCCAGGATACCACTGATATTCAGCGCCCCCGGCTCATAGCGCCTCCCCCACGCTCAAAGGCGATCTCCGCCTGCGCGATGAAGTCTGGGCTCCGCACATTCCATGAGCCCTAGCAGCCCCTGGCCGCAGCATCTCCTGCAACTCCTCACGCACATAAAAATCCCCGCCGCCATAGGCCCCAGCAGCCACTTGTGCGAATCTGCCGACAAAATCCACATACTCCACCCGCGTCTCAAACGCCCCTAGCGTCTGGATCGCATCAGGCAGAAAAACACACCTCGCTCTCGCAGCATCCGGCCTATCCCATCCACATTAATGCGCCAACCACTCAGGTAATGGCAAGACGCCAGCGCCACCATCCGCGTCTTTGCCGTCAGCGCTGCCTCCACCAGGCTCAGCGTGATCTCCCCTGGAGAATCCGGCCGCAGCTCCTTCACGATCACTCCCCGCCGCTCCAGCTCACGCCACGGATACACATTCGCCGGATAATCATCCGGGTAACACACCACCTCATCCCCCGCCTGCCACGGGAAGCCACTAGCCACCAAGCTCAGCCCCACCGAAGTCGGCCCCAGCAGCGCGATCTCCTGGGCCTTTGCCCCGATCAGCCGTGCTGCGACTGCTCGCGTCTCCAGCACCGCCTTCCACGCCTCTGGATACTCCTGCATCCGCGTGCAGCTCGCCTCCAGGTGCTCCTGCATCGTCCTCACCACACGCCGCGGCAAAATCGTCACCCCCGCATGAGCCAGGAACACACCCTTCTCCACCACAGGGAATTCAGCACGGCGCAGAGCCTCATCAGCGAGCAAATCAGAAAGTTGGAGCATAAGCAGAAAAACAAATGAACTCACCACTCGGGCGCATCCGCCAAATCGCAACCAGATCACACGCCCAATCCGCAGCGCTCTCTCTAAATCACGGCGCAGCCAATTTACTCACCACATGGCTCATGAACGGGAAGAGCTGCTTCTTCCGGCTCACCACACCGGGCATGTCATAGACGTTTTCTTTGGCCAATGGGTAGTCGATGGCACCGATCACACGCTGATCACCCGCCACCAGCAGTACACTGTGATGCCGTGTGATGTCTGTGACCATCAGGCAGGCGAAATGCAGACTATGCTTCTTCAAAAGTGATTGCAGAGCCGCTTGCAGGCCACTCTCACGCTTCCAGAACTCCTCCAGACCCGGCTCCTCGATTTGGCTGATACTGATATGCCAGCCATTCTCCTCAAAGACCTTCCGGTCACTCTCCAGCGCACGATCCGGCGTATTCTCACGCAGCATTGATCCCGCCGCGAAAAAGTCCTTCACAAACTGAGGCCCCGTCGATCCCGCCGATCCCAGCCAGCCAGCTCAAGATCTCACGATCTGTCTCTGTCGTCGTCGGGCTAGTCAGATGCAGAGTATCGCTGATAATGCCCGCGCACAGACAGATCGCCGTGCCCTTATCCGGCGCGGCACCACGCATGCGGTACATGATCCCCACGATGGTCGAGGTACTGCCCACAGGCTCATTCAGGAAGCGGATCGGCTCCTTCGTGCGCAGATTCCCACTCAGGCGATGGTGATCGATCACCTCGATGATCTCCGCCTCATCCGCACCCGCCACAGCCTGGGCGAACTCATTGTGATCCACCAGCACCAGCCGCGCACGCGGCACATCGATCAGATCCGACTTGGAGAAAACACCGATCAAATGCCGCGTCTCCTCATCCACCACCGGGAACAGTGGCTGATGCGAGCTCTGCACCGCATGCACGATCTCACGCAGCGGCGTGCGTGACCCAAACGACAAAAACTCATCCTTCAAAGCCCCACTGATGGGCCTGGAGAAACGCAGACGCTGCGACGTGCTCGCCGTATCATGCGGCGAGCAGATCACCACCACACCCTTCGCACGAGCCTGGGTCAAAATGCTCTCCACGGCTGAAAACCGCCCGTAATGACCAGGCACCGCGCCCCCAGCTCGATCGCCAAGGCGTGGATCTCCGGCCTATCACCCGTCACCAGCGCCACATCACGCGGTTGGAACTGCATCGCACGCTGGCGTGACGTCTCCACACTCGACGCCGCCACCACCAGCACAAAGTCTTGCTCCCGCTCAGCCTCGCTCGCCTCTCCCGCCAGCCTACCACCCAGCGCCGCCACGATATTCGCCAAGCTCGTGCGCACCGCGCGATTCCCCGCCAGCGAGCTACCCTCCACCGGCAGGAAAAGCTCCGCCATCTCCTGGATCGACGGCACCCCCAGCAATCTCCCCTCCGCATCCACCACCGGGATACTGCGGAAACCATGCTCAAGCATCATGCGATACACCGACAAAAACGTATCCGCAGGCCGTGCCGTCAGCACATCCCGGCGGCAAATCGTCGCAGCCGTAGGCCGCACATCGAGTAGCAGCCTCGGCGCTGTGACATTCGCCGTATGCAGCACCCAATTCGTCCGCACGCTCAGCTCACCACAGCAGGCCGCCACGGCATCCATACCGCGCACATCCCGCAAAAACGCCGCATACCCGATCGCGGAGCAAATCGCGTCCGTATCTGGATTGCGATGGCCGATGACATAAATGGGGTCCTGAGTGCTCATGGTGCTACGAATAAAAACTGCTTCCTCCACGCCCCTGATTCCGCTCGCCCTCTCCGGCAACTGCTTTTTGCAAAAGCCGACAAACCCACCTTTTCCGCTGCTCTCTTCAAACTCACCCCGCCGCCGCCGCGATCATCCGGTCAAACTGCCGCTCCACCTCACGCGTGGTCTCCGCATCCAGCCGGAAGCCCACCGGACCACGCACCAGCGTGTTTTTGAAAATGCCCTGCCGTTTGAGCAGATGCTTCTCCACCGCCAAAAAGCCATCCAAGCTTGTCTGCATCGAAATCAGCGCCGAAAGCGGCCCATGGATGCGATCCGCCTTCGCCGCATCGCCGGCCTCCAGCGCCTTCCAAAGCGGCACGAGCCCGCGAATCAAATCCGCGCCCGGCATCGTGCCCACCACGCCGCGCTTGAACGAATCCACCAGCGCAATGCCCCTGTGCCCTCAAACACGCGTGCATGGCCCTGCGTCGCATCGCGCAACTCGCTCAGCTTTGGCCCGATCGGGCTCGCCTCCGGCTTGTATTGCACCCGCTCCGGCCCAAACTCCTCCAACAGCCGCGCCTGCATCGCAATCGGCATCGGTTTCCCCACATACCCGCTCGCATCCTGCACGATCACCGGGATGTGGATCGCCTCAATGATCCGCGTGTAATACGCCAGCAATTCACTCTCCCCGATGCCGATAGAAACCGGCGGAATCGCCATCACCGTATCCGCGCCGATGCTTTCGGCATGTTTTGCATAACGCTCGGCGGTTTTGGATGATTCGGCACCGACACTGATGACGACCACGCCGCGGTCCTTGCCAAACCGGCACGCCGCCTCAGCCAGCGCCTCACGTTCCTCGCTATCCAGCCGCAACGTCTCCGACACCATCGCCATCACGATCCCGTTCGCCCCACAATCATAAAGCCACGCGATCTCACGCTCCAGCGTTTCGAGATCAAGCGTCTCATCCTCAAGCCAAGGCGTCTGAAAAACCGGCAGGACGCCGCGGAGTGGGTGGTGGGTGGAGATGAGCATGAGGTGAAGCGAATAAACAGTGATCGTCGGCTATCTTGCTCATCAAACCAAGAATTCATTCAAGAGCTTCTAAAGGCCTTCGACGCACATACCCTAGCCCCGTGATTGCTCCGATAAGACAACCCAGCCCCGGATAAAAACACCCGATGCTCGACCAACTCAATACCGGTTGCTGCGAAGCTACAGTGGCACGCTCTTGGATGTGAACATAATCCACGACATAATCCAGGTTCGTCCACTGCTGAACTTGTTCAAACAGCTCCTGGTAGGTCTTCTGATGCAATTCATAGACTTCCTTGGCTCTTCTAAGCCTGCTGACTGCCTCTTCATGCTTTTCTAACTCGTTCTCGATTCTCTGAATTTCGGTTTCAACAGCAGGCAGCTTTTCTGGCTGGGCCAGCTTCAAATCATCCGCTCATCGCGCAGGCGTTTGAGGCGTTCAGAAAGCCTTTCCACCTCGATCTTGGCTGAAACCGACTCCACCTGCTTCTTGGCATCCTCAACGGCATCAAGTGCCTCCTCCACCTTCTTTTGCTCATTGACTATCGCTTGCAGAAAAGGTGAGACAATCTTGTTGGCCGATGCTTCCCGCCAAGAATTGCGGACGGCTATGAATTCATCCATCAATGCATTGAGGTAATGTTGGATGTATTTGGGTTCCGAACCTGTGACGATCAAATTCACGTTCGCCGAGCCTTTGGTTTGCAACACACGTAGCGTCACCTCACATGGCGGTGTTTCTGGAAACAGCGCACGGACACGATCCGCAGTCTTTCTTGCCATGTCCGGCGACTGGATGGTTTCCATCACCGTGTTCAGCATGGTCTGCATCATTTCCAAAAACTGACGATGATGAGTCACAGAACCACTCATTCGAACTCCCGCAACCAGCGTCGCCCTCGTTTCAAACACGGGTGAGTTGGCATACAGCCACGCGACCCGCAGCATCGTTGCGAAGCCAGCCACGAGAAAGGCGAAGTAGATCGGCAAAAGCCAAGCAGGAAGTCGGTGCATTGTTGTCTTGCTCATGGCGACTTTTAACACTCATCGGCCAACTAAACGCCACCCAAATGTCGTTTAGTGTAACTAAACGTAAACTGGACTTTCGTTTGGTTGAGCCCTCACCAAAGCAGCTTCCCGCCATCCAGCACCAAAACACTGCCAGTCATGAAGCTGCTGGCCTCGCTGGCAAGGTACAAAGCGAGCGGGCCGATCTCCTCCGGTCGGCCCCAGCGGCCCATCGGGATGCTGGCCGCCACTTCGCCTTCAAACTCGGGCTTTTCGCCGATCCAGCGGCGATTCGCATCGGTCAAAAACGGGCCGGGCGCGATGGCGTTCACGGTGATGCCATGCACGGCCCAATCTGCCGCCACGGCCTTCGTGAACATGGCCGGGGCTCCTTTCGAGGCCTCGTAACTGCGACCGCGCATTGCCTTGCCGGGCCAGAGGGGCATTGATGGAGGCGATGTTGATGATGCGGCCCCACTTTCGCGGGATCATCGCCCCGCCGAGGTCGTTTGGTGAGGATGAAGGCCTGCGTGAGGTTCAAGTCGATGATCCGCTGCCAGTCCTCCAGCGCCAGATCCTCCGTAGGCGTGTTGATGCGGCGGCCACCGACATTGTTGATGAGGATGTCGATGGGCGGATGATCCCGCAGCACGACATCACAGAATCGCTCGGCCTCCTCCGGCTTCGAGAGATCGGCCTGGATCGACGTGACATGCAAATCCTCGCTGCAAAGCTCCTCGCAGGCCTTGTGGAGGTTTTCAGCACTCGATCCCGTGATGATCACCTTCGCTCCCGCCTCCCCAAAGCCCGCGCCATCTCAAACCCAGCCCACGCGAGCCACCGGTGACGAGGGCACGTTTTCCATCGAGTCGAAATTGTTCGAGAACAGGCATGGCAGTCGTGTTTCAGGCTTTGCCGAGCATCTCTAGATGCTTCGCGTGCAGGAAAGTCTCCAGTGCTGCGAGCACATGGCGTTTCAGGATGCGCCAGCAAAGTAGCCATCTCGCTTCGTCGAGATGGGCAGGAAGGCTTTCGCTGACATCCAAAATTCACAAAAATCGTGATCCGCTTAGCCTTCCAAGCATTAGGCTCATCTCGCGGAGCAAGATGGCTACTCTCTACTCGGCTCCGCCGCCTCGATGCCCTCATTCACCATCTTCGAGGCTTTTCCTTGTCCTTCGACAGCCCCGACCGCTCAAAATACAACGACCCGATTTGCCTTTTCAAATCCCGCACCGACCAGTTGCCGCGAATGCACTCAATCTCGTAAAGGCACGCTTGAGCGGCTGGTCGATGGCCAGGAGTTGTTCGAGATGGGTGAAGGAAAGCCTTGAAACCAGCACTGGGATGGGTGCCCCGAATTTGGGAGACAGTGACTCCCGAATTGCTAACGCAGCGGATTCTGGAGACAGTGTCTCCAGAATCTTTGAGCTTTTGCCTGATTTGGCGGTCACTGACCTCAAATCTCACCGGAAGACGTTTGAATGAGATTGTTCGGTCAGTGACCCAACTTTTGGAAGATGCAGAAACCCTTCCCGAAATTCGGCGGTCAGTGACCGCCAAATCTCTGGATAAACCAGGGCAAACTGACGACACAACCTCAGATAACGCGGTGTGAATTCTTCAATGCCTGACTTCGCAAGCCGCTCTGACACGGAGTCAATCATAGCCTCTCCATATTTGGCGCGGTCAGCTCCGTGATGTTCATACTCGCGCAGATACCACCCGATCACCCAGTTCCGTAGCGTAAGGGTCGTGTTGACCGTGCGGTTCACCACGGCAGCGCTTTCGGTGTGGACGTGCTGGATGGCGTCCACGAGCGATTTGAAGCTCATGGAAGCGTCCGGCTTGGTGCGGACGATGCGTTTGGCTTTTGGCGGCGGGCTTTTTCATCACTGGGCCTTTCGCAGCACGCGGTAGCCGTGTTCGTTCAGCAGCGCAATCGCGCCGCGATCACTGGAGTCTCTCGCGGCATCGGCGAGGGAATTGAGGGCGTTGTAGATGGACTCGACTGCGGCATCGAGGGACTCGGCGCGGGTTTCGTGGGCTTTGAGAGGTTTTCGAGGCAACTGGCGAAGTGGAAGGCGAATTCGAGCTTCTTCGCGTAGTAAAGCGTGAGCGTGCGACTGCCTTCGCGGGCGCGGGTGTTGGCGCGGTAGAACTCGCTCATCGCGGTGAGGTAGTGCGTTTTGAGCTGCGTGACCCATTCCGGCAGCGGCTCTTTGGAATTGAGGTGCCGCGTGAGCATGTCGGGCGATGGCTGGCCGAGTGTGGGGGCGTGTTTTCCGATCAAGGCGTTCAGCTTTGGCGATCTCTTGGAAGCCGAGCCACATGCGCTCGGCGACGCCTTCGCCGCACATCGGTGTGATGAAATTCGCTGAGGGATTTTTCATCGGTGAACTCCATCTGCGGCAAAGGTGCCGGGAAGCGGATCGGCCTCGATGACCTCAAAACCCATCTTCGCGGCTTTTTCACGGAAACGGGCCGTGATGGCGGCCACGTCGGCATTTTCGAAGGTTTTGGCACCTCCGAAGGCTTTGCGGCCTGCCGTGTCGCCATCGACGCGGATGGCTGAAAGGGCTTCACGCTCTTCGGCACGGCCACGGCGGTGTACTTCAGCGTTTTGAGCTGCTGGAGACGTTTTCGAGCTCTTCATCGCTCCAAGACTCCTGGCCCATCGCGGTGCCGGTGTAGCCATTCCACACTTTGGAGCCGCTGACGGGTCGTGAGGCGAGTTCGAGTGTTTGCGGCTTCGTTTCCGCTTTCGCCAAAACATTTCCAGAGCCTCCCCTGGGCGATGCAGAAGAAGATTTTCGCGTGTCCGCACATACAAGCGACCATCGGCGATGCTCGGTGTGGCGATGATTTCCTCACCGAGATCGTTTTTGCCGAGCACCTTCAATTCAGGGCCGTCTTCGAGCACGACGACGAAGCCGTTTTTGCCCGCGACGTAGATTTTGCCATCGGCGGCGACGGCGGAGGCAAAGTAGTCGCCGAAGTTGCCGAGGCGGCTGCGGTCCCACAGCGACTTGCCGTCCTTCGCGTCGTAGCAGCTCGACATGCCGCCGCTTTTCACGAGGTAGAGGCGGCCGTTGTAAAACAGCGGGCTGGAGATGTTCGAGGGCGTTTTGGGATCGATCGACCAGAGCAGGTGCGTCTTCGTGACATCGCCACTGCCGCCGCCGCGGATGGCTTGGATGATGTTTCCACCGGCGGCCATGTTGTCGGGACTTTGGAAGGCGGTGTCGATCTCGTCGGCATCAATGAGGCCGTTTTTGTTTCTATCGGAAGCGTCGAAGCGCTCGTGAAATTCCTTCGGTGTCTCGCCGCGGGCGAGGATCTTGTCCTGATTGGTGTCGAGCCATTCCGAGCAGCGCATGTTTGAGCGTGCGGGTGCTGTCGCCGTAGCTTTGCACGGCGATGTAGATGATGTCGTCCTGCACGACGGGCGTGACCATGATGGTGCGCAGGAGCGTGTTGCAGGTCCATTTTTCCGCACCGGTGGCAGCGTCATAGCCTTTCATCTTGCCGCTGCCAGCCACGACGATGTCGCCTTTGCAAATGACGGGCACGGCGTAGCCGGCGAGCATGTCTTTGCGCAGCGTCTTCCACCTTTCCTTTCCCGTTTTGGCATCCACGGCGACGAGGAAGGGCGCTAGGTCATCATCCTGACAAAGATGACCATGCCGTCATGCACGATGGGCGAGGACGCCGCGCCCCAGTCCATCAGGTAAGCCGGACGCGGCATGGTGTAGCGCCATGCTTCCTTGCCGGTGGCGCAATCAAACGCCAGCAGGCCGATGGTGCTGAAATGGATGTACACTCGCTCGCCATCCGTCGCGGGCGTGGCCGCCGCGTGGCTGTTCGGCGGCGTGATGCGTGGCAGCGTGCCCGTTTCAAATTCCGTGCGCCATTTCACGGCACCCGTGGCAGCATCAAAGGCCTGCATCGCCGCTTTCGAGTCCCCCGCCATGCCGCTGGCATAGACGACACCGTCTTTGATGATCGCCGAGCCCACGCCATCACCGAGCCGTGCCTTCCACGCGATATTTTTGTCCGCGCTGAACTCCAGCGGTAGATTTTTCGAGGATGAAATGCCGCTCGCATTGGAGCCGCGAAACTGCGCCCAGTCCTCGGCATGGAGTGCGGTGGCGGCGAGGAGGAGGGCGAGGATAGATTTCATGCGAGCAGCCACTACGGACGAGCGTGGTCAGCACTATCCCGGAAAGGAGCTTGAATAAGCCCCTGGCGGACTCAGTTTAAAGGCATCTGTTTTTCATCCCGATGAGTTTTCGAGTTCTCCTCCCCATCTTTCTAGCCATCACCACGCTCACACATGCGGCGGTGGAGGTCGATATTGAGCGCTTTGGTGCCAGCCTAGGTGGCTGGAACTGCAAACGCGGCAAAGCCACCGAGTACCAGATCTCCGGTGCCAGCTACCGCACCTACAAGCCAGAAATCTCTCCCTCGCCGGATGGCGGCATCTTTGTCTCCGTGCGTATCGACCATCTGCGCGGCTTTTTTGCCTCGGATGACCATGCCAGCCTGGAGATGAGCTTCAGTTCCAGCGGGGCGCTGGTCTCCGCGCAGAGCAATATGGCGCTGCAGGGCCGCACCATCAGCAGTGAGCTGATTCGCGGCACGGCCTCGGCTGGTGCCTCTGTGGCGGCTCCTTATGGCGTGGATCATGCCGTGAGGATCGGCACGGATCTGGTGGCCGATCTGTCCTCCAAGCTGCTGCGGGAAAAAATCGTGGAACCAGGCCGCGTGTCCTTCCCGGCGGCCATTCGGCATAATTACAACCAGCTCTTCCAAGCGGTGAAAAAGAGGAAGACCGAGGCGCGACCAGCAGCACCGACCGCAAAGCCCCCTGTTGCCCCCGGCACAGTGCCTCAGCCCAAACCCAAGCCCGCACCCATCCCGCTACCGGATATTCGGCCGTATCAGCCAGGCTTCATTCCCCCACAGAGCCCACTACCTGTGCCCGTAGCACCTCCCGTGCAGCCTCAGGCCGTGCCGCCACAAGCGGTGTCGCCGCAGGTGCCTTCGCAGCCCGAAGGTCCGCCGCGGCCTTGAGCGGCCATTTCTACTCCGTGTTTTCAGCACGCGGAGTCTTGTCGCTCCGAAGCGGGGCTCGGGCGAATCCGCAATCGTGCGTATTGGTCGCCGTTTAGAGTGCAATGACATGGAGCGCGGCTAAATGTGCCGTTTTTTGATCCCCCATTTCATGCAAAAAACCTCCCTCATCGTCCTCGCCGTGCTGCTGGCCCTGCCATGTGCCGCAGCGGAGAAAAAAGCTTCCGCCAAGCCCGCGCCAAAGTCCGCTCTTGAACTCCATAAATGGTCCGGCGATCTCAATGTGCCCGATCCCGTCGCTGTGACGACGGATGAAAATGGCCGCGTCTATGTCGCCGCCACCACGCGGCGGAAAGTGGCGGATCTCTACATCCGCGAGCATACGATGTGGATCGCCGATGATGTCTCGCTGACCAGCGTGGAGGAAAAAGAGGCATTCCTGAAGCGCGAACTCGCGCCCGGCAAACTGCGCCTGCCACGCGGCGGCCTCAAAGATCACAACAAAGATGGCTCCATCGACTGGAAAGACCTCACCGTGCATAGCGAGCGTATCTACCAGCTCCGCGACACCGATGACGATGGCACCGCCGACAAGATGACGACCTTCGCCGAGGGCTTCAACAGCGTCGTCACCGGCATCGCGGCGGGCATTTTGTATCACGACGGCTGGGTTTACGTCACCGTTGCGCCCGACCTCGTGCGCCTTCGCGATACGAATGACGACGGCGTCGCCGATGAGCGTGAAGTCGTCGCGCATGGTTTCGGCATGCACATCGCGTATGCCGGGCATGACATGCACGGTCCGCGCATTGGCCCGGATGGCCGCATCTACTGGAGCATCGGCGACAAAGGCGTGAACGTGACGAGCAAGGAAGGCGTGAAGTGGTTTTACCCGCACGAAGGCTGCGTCATGCGCTGCGAGCCAGACGGCAGCGGCTTTGAGGTCTTCGCTCACGGCCTGCGTAACATCCAGGAGATCGCCTTCGACGATTTCGGCAATCTTTTCGGCGTGGACAACGACGCCGACCTCCCCGGCGAAAAAGAACGCCTCGTGTACATCACCGAGCGCAGCGACTCCGGCTGGCGCTGTGGCCATCAGTATCAAAAAGAGAAGAGCCGCTGGATGCTCGAAGGCCTGTGGAAGCCTGCACATGCCACGCAGCCGCTTTTCATCACCCCGCCGCTGCAAAACTACTCGAACGGCCCCGCAGGCTTCGCGCACGAGCCCGGCACGGCGCTCGGCGCAGCACTCCGCGGCCATTTCATCCTCGATCAATTCCCCAGCGGCAAAATGACCGCCTTCCAGCTCGCTCCGGGCGGCGCTTCGTTCGTCATGACAAACGATCGCGTCATCCACAGCGGCATCATGGGCATCGGCCTGGCCTTCGCGAACAACGGCGGCCTCCTCGTCGCCGATTGGGTCGGCGGCTACCCGCTCGACGAACTCGGCCACATCTGGCTCGCCGACGATCCTTCTGCTCAAAACAGCCCCGAGCGCCAAGAAACAGCCAAACTGCTCGCCGCGGACCTCAATGCCTCCCACCTCTCTCATCGCGATCAACGCGTTCGTTTGCGTGCGCAGTTCCAAATCGTCAAAAAAGGCGACTTCGCTGCTTTGGAGGCCATCGCCGCTGACAAGAAAGTGGCTCAGCTCGCCCGCATCCACGCCATCTGGGGCCTCGGCCAAGGTCTCCGCGCCAAAAAGGTCGAAGCCAGCACGCTCACCAAACTCCTCACTGACGCCGATCCCGAAATCCTCACCCAAACCGCCAAAACCCTCGGCGACAGCACCACACGCGTTCCCGAGCTCATCTCACTTCTCACTTCGAACGTCTCACGAGTCCGCTTCCACGCCGCCATCGCTCTCGGCAAACTGCAAGATGCCGCCGCGACACCGAAACTGCTCCAACTCGCCGCGAAGGAGCAAAACGATCCCTTCATGCGCCACGCCATCGTCACCGGCCTCGCGGGCTGCGCCGATGCCAAGGTGCTCGTGAAGGACAAAAGCCTCTGCAACCTCCTCGCTCTTGCCCGGCAGCGTTCGCCGAAGGTCGCCGAGTTTCTCACCAAATTCCCCGACGAGGCCGAGCGAGCCATTCACGACGATGCAGGCATCCCCGAGGCTCTTCCCGCGCTCACCACGCGACTCACGCGTCGCGGGCTGAATGCCTGTTTGCGCCTCGGCATCGCCGAACCGCTCATCCAGGCCGCTTTGAAGCCCACCGCGCTGCAAAGCGAGGCACTCGACCTCCTGCTCGTCTTCACGAATCCGCCGCGTCTCGACCGCATCGACGGCCACGCGCATGAAAACGCTCCGCGCGATGCCAAAGCCTTCGCCGCGCTCGTCCAATCGCGTCTCGATTCGCTGCTCGACCTCACCGACGGCGCTTTGAAAGCCAAAGCCGTCGAATTGCTCATGCAGCTCCAGCTTCGCGTCGAGCCCGCCGTGCTCCAGGGCATCGTCGCCGATGCGAAAGCCCGCAGCAGCCTCCGCGCCGGTGCCTTGAAGATGCTCGCCAGCACCGGCGACTTCGGTCCCTCGCTCGATCTCGCCTTGGACAAAAAATCCCCCGCCGAACTCCGCCGCGAAGCCCTCAAGCAACTCTTCGCCCATCAGCCCGACCGCGCCATCGCCGCTGCCGCCACCGCGTTGAAGGAAGCCGACACCACCACGAAGCAGCTCGCCCTCTCTCTGCTCGCGTCATCCAAAGACGACACCGTCATCACCGAGTGGCTCGACCTCCTCGCGCAGAACAAAGCCCCCGCCACCATCCAGCTCGACATCCTCGAAGCCGCCGCCACACGCGAAAGCCTCAAACCCAAGCTCGCCGCCCTCCAAACCCAAAACACCGAACTCCTCGAAGGCGGTGATGTCACCCGAGGCCGCGACCTCGTCACCAATCACCTCGGCGCCAACTGCATCGCCTGCCACACCGTCGAAGCCAAAGAAGGCAGCCAGGTCGGCCCCAACTTGAAAACCATCGGCAGTCAAAAAGACCGCCCATACCTCCTCGAATCCCTCCTCAACCCACTCGCGCAAGTGGCACCCGGTTACGGTCTCATCACCCTCACCCTCAAAGATGGAAAAAGCCTCTCCGCCGTCCTCGACAAAGAAGATAACAAATCCATCCGCCTGAAACTCCCCGACGGAAAACTCCAAACCGTCCCCGTCGATCATATCGCCAACCGCACCCCGCCCATCAGCGTTATGCCACCCATGCTCGGTATCCTCACAAAAGCGGAAATCCGCGATGTCGTGGCCTACTTGGCGAGCTTGAAGTCCAAAACGAAGAAGAAGTGAGGCTCACTGGTCACTAACAATGAAGAACTTGTCCCAAAAAAGGCAAGTCGAAGCTTGGAAACGGTGTTTGCGCTTCATACACCTACAATGTCAAAAAGCGGGCTAATGGAGCCGATAAGTTTCACCTGCTCGACCCTGATCTGAATGGAGTGCCTTCGGAGGACTAGACCGACTCTCAAAAAGGATGTCATAAACGCGTCTTTGGGCGGCACTGGGACTGAAGGATGGATGGCTGGTCGAACAAAGAGCGTAGGGACTCGATGATACGGTCCTGAAGTTGCTCGGAAGTCTTGGCGATCCAGCCGTTGAACCAGTCGGCCTTCATGCGCAGCCACAAGCGTTCGATGGCGTTGAGATCGGGCGAGCGTGGTGGCAGATACTCGGGCTCAAAGTGGTGCCAGTTAAGACTCTTGGTCTTGTGCCATGAGGCGTTGTCGAGCACCAGGATGGCGCGGCGTCCTGCCACGTGCGGATTCTCCTCAGCTAGAGTGTCAGGGAACACCTGAAAAGTGACGCTGTCGCACAGGTTGAAGAGCAGTGCGCCGAGCCTTCCATCTTTGGGCCGCACTGCGCCAAACACATTGTAGCGGATGTGCTCGCCGAGATAAGGTGAGTGGCGCACCTTGCCGATCTTGGTCCAGGTGCGGCGCGGGCGCGGATCGCCTTCAAAGCCGCTTTCGTCGCTGAACCACAGGTCGACGCTCGGATCGGCCACCCAGCGCTGGAGCTTTTGGCAGAAGGCTTGGCGCTTGTCCTCATCCTGGTTGAGCGGCCAGGGCGCGGAACTTGAGGCGGTAATCGTGCTCGTGGAGATAGCGCACGGTGGTGCTGTAGCCGAGCTGCGTTTGCAGGTTCTGCTTGATCCAGCCGTGCAACTTCACCGCAGTCCAGTGGCTCTGTCCAGCCAGCGACGGATCTTCGATGAGAGGCAGAATTTTTCGTTCACTTGTTCCTTGGGCAGGATTCGGCGACGGCCGCTGCTACGCCCAGGAATGAGACCATCAAGGCCGGCGAGATTGAAGGCTTGGATAAAGCGCAAAACCTGCCGCAGGCTGAAGCCTGAGAGGTCAGCGACTTGCTCGCGGCTCTTGCCTTCATAAAGCCAGCGCAGCGCTGCAAGCCGACGAAAGCCCTTCTTCGTGGGTGAGCAATCCATCGCCACGCCGACCTCTTCCAAGGTCGCGTTTTCGAGATTGAGTGTGATGCACGGGCGGGCCACCGCCGCCTATTAATTACCGCAATTCTAAAAAGTACAGCCTCAATATGACATTCTTTTTGAGAACCGGTCTAGTTTCAATGCCGCTAAGCAAAAAAAGCGAAGAGGGGCGAAAAGAGTGCTGTACAACTGAGTAGCTGAGTCAACTAGCGGTAGATGGTAAAGCCATCCAGCCCACCGCGATACGAACATCATCTCTCTGCACGCATCCGCAAAAACTCGGCGTCGAGCAGTTGCCCGAGGAACTGCGGGCAGAGCCAACGCACCAAGGGCCGCGACGCAAACTTCTCGGTTGGCAACTCATCGCCGGCATGGTCGCCCAAAGTCTGCACGCTTGCGGCAGCCTACAGCAGATCATCGGTCGTTATTTTGCTGTGCGCATCAGCTCCGCGGCGCTAAGCCAGCGTCGTTTGAAGATATCCACCCAAGCTTTCGATGCCTGCATGCGCCACTCCCTGGTGCCGCTAGCCTGTGAGCAGCGGCATCCAGCGTGTTTTTTTCGCCGGGCTGCGCTTGGTCGGCATCGACGGTGGGCAGTGGAACCTGCTTAACACCGTGCAGATCAACGCCCAAGTGCCCAAAAGCCGCAGTCGTCGTGCGCAGGCAGCCTTTGCCAAGCTCTCCATGAGCACGCTGGTCGAGCCCGGCACCCATGCACCGCTGGCCGTATCGATGTCACTGGGTGCGCTCAATGAGAAATCGCTGGCCGATCCGTTGCTCGCCGCGCTACCAGCTCGCAGCCTGCTCATCGCCGACCGCTATTACGGGCAGGCTCCGATGCTCAAAGAACTGCAAAAACATTCGCAGCGCACGCAGAGTCACTTTTTGGTCCGCGTGCGGCAAAAGCTCTCCGTGCGAGTGCAAAGCGTGCATGCCGATGGCAGTGCGGAGGTGGTGGTGGTGAGTCTGCGCGAGCGTGAGAGCCCATGCGCAGACTCGTCAACAACAGCTCCGTCCAAAGCTGACGAGAAGCAGACACCCGAGGCGAACAAAGCGCGGGGCCGCCCGCGCAAACATCCGCCGATGCGCCAGAGCGAGTTGCCAGTGCGCGAGATCGTGGGGCGAGTGCGCAACGCCGCTGGAGAGTGGGTGAAGGTGCGGCTGTGGACGAGCCTGAGCGTGCAGCAGGGTAGTGCGCGTGAGTTGTTGGCGTTGTATGCGAAGCGCTGGGAACAGGAAATCTTTTACAAAGAGCTCAAGCTCGTGCTTCACGGAGGGCATTTGCTCAGCGCACAACGCACCGAGACAGCACAGCAAGAACTTGCCGCGCTCCTCATCGCCAGCTCACTGGTGGCTGAGGAGCGACTAGCCTGCGCACAGAGCAGTGAGGATGAAGAAGTCCGGCAGGCAGGAGTGCTGCGCATCAGCATGAGCCACTGTTTGGAGCACACCGTAGCGCTGCTACTGGTGCTGGAGGCAGCGCAGGGCCTCATGGACGAGGCGGCACAAGGAGTGCTGGTGCGCCGAGTGCGAGAGCAAATCGCCCAAGCCGCGTTACCAGCGCGACGAAGACGTAGTTGCCAGCGCAAGGTGCGACAGCCCGTGAGCAAATGGCCACGCCTGCTCTCGGCATCTTCTCTCCAAGCCAGCGACGATCTCATCATCGACCCTTTTGCTTAGCGGCATTGGGTCTAGTTTATAAAGATATTCTGATAACCAACTCATGGTGAATATAAAGGTCATGACTTGTGGAAAAGAGAGTTTTCTATTGATATTATAATCTGAGTCGCTAAAATGGGGATGTTCGCATAATTGAAAAAGCGGATTCAACAGCCATGCATCTCCCCATCACCTTTTTGCGGTCGCAGGACCATGTGCGGACAGCTATTCGCTGCTTGGCATGCTTGGCCGTGCTCATTTCGCAGTGGGGAATGAGTTCCACGGCACTGGCGGAGAATGGTGTCACGGCGAAATCCCTCTTCGTCGATCTATCGCAGACACCGGATGCTCGGAATTTGCACGCTTTTGAGCTCTGTGTGCTCGCTAGCACCGCTGAGGTGGATTTAGAGCCTGGACACTCTCTGGGGAATCGCTTTTACGCGATGCTGAATGTGGCGCAGATTTCGAAAAAGACGTATCAGGCCGCCACGGCTGAAAAACTCGGTTTGCGAGTAAAATCAGCCGGCGAAGAGCAGTCCATCGTGAGTGATCCATCGGATGACAATTGGCTCAAATGGGCTCTCACGGCAGAGGCTGATCCAGCCGCGAAAAAAGGCTTCGATGGCTTCATTTTGACTCTGGGGCCGACTTTTGAGGTGAATGATGAATGGCGTGTGGCTGTGCTGGAGCTGGCGCAGATTCTCAAAAAGCGTTACCAAGACAAAGAAGTGCTGCTGGACAGCGCACTCGGCATCGGAGCCGAGGCTGCGGGTGTGGTGGATGGCCTCCTGGCACTGGGGGTGCATACGAGCCGCACCGTGGTAGATGGCGTGGCGCGTGCGCAGGATGCGCAGGAGAGACTGCCAGCCATGCTGCATCGTGCAGCCCAGCGGGGTATGCGTGTGCTGGCAGTGGATTTTGGCCAAGAAACGGAGCGTGAGCAAAACCAGGAAAAGGCCGCTGCACTGCGGCAACTGGGGGCGCTGCCCTTTGTGACCACGCGTGAGCTGCGAGGTGCCAATCTCGGCCCGCAGGAGGAAATCGTGCGCCGCGTCCTGGTGCTACACGGCTGGGATGCCGCACAAAACGGCAGTCCGGCACCCGCTGCCGCCAGCACGGTGACGGCACGTTGTCTGCATGCACCGCTGGAGTGGCTGGGCTGTGAGGTGGAGTACCTCACTTTTGAAAAGCAGACCATCCTACCCACGGATCATCTCCTGCGGGGTGTGGTGCTGGACCCATCGCTGATCCTCGATGCTGAGCAGCAGGCGGCACTGGTGCGCTGGCTGCTAGTCCAGCGTGAGCGCCGCGTGCCGCTCCTGCTCGCGGGCATGCCCTGGCGGCACCCCATGGCCGCAGAGGCGAATATTCTCTCCGTCCTAGGTCTCGGTGGTAGCTGTGCGCTTGCTCCCCGCTTGGAAAGGACTCGCGTCGCTCATGTCACGACCTCTGCCATGCGCAGTGGTGCTCTGGTGTCAGCCCGTGCTTTGAGCTTCATGGATGTACAGGCATCTGAGGGAGCTCGCCTGATTTTATCCACATCTGGCACCGATGCTCTGGGCAGTGAGCACCGCTTTGATCAGGTGTTTCATGCAGACTGGGGCAGTGTCTGGCTAGAGCCTGCGGCTCTGACGGCCGGGCCACTGACGGATCTCTATTCATTTGCCGCGACTTGGTTGGGGAATGCGCCGCCAGCTCCCGTGCCGGATACGACGACGCTGGAAGGCCGACAGATTTTTTTCTCTGTCATCAGTAGTGAGGGATTTGCACAACCAAGCACTCAGGTGGGCTACAAGCGCTGTGCAGAAATCATGCGGCAGCAGGTCCTCAGTCACTTTCATCTTCCATTCACTATCGCGATCTGTGAAGCCGATCTGCGTGGCATCAATGCGAATCTCAGCCGTGAAGACGCCGCCATGCATGAGCAGAGTGCTCGCTCCATCTTTGAGCTACCGAACGTCTCCGCAGCATCGAACAGCTCCACTCGACCAGTGAATTGGACACTGGAGGCGGCAAATCATGGCGGAGCATCATCGAGCACCGGATCGCTCTCCCTCCAGGACATCCAGCGTGAGGTCGCAGGCTCCATGTCCTACATCCATCAGCAGTTATTGCCTGCTGGGAAGGGCATCTCGCTCATGGTATGGCCTCGCGGAGCCACGCCTAGCGCAGAGGCACTCGCCTTCTGCCAGCAGATCGGTGTCCCCAGCCTCACGCCTGGCCCACATCTCAGTCCATCCACCGTCCTCAGCCCGGATGCTCGCCCTCGCTCAGCGACTGGCATCGCCTTCGGGGATACGACAGAGGTATTTGCCTCCACGATGTCTGGTGATGAGGACGTCTCCAATGCAGCCGCGCAGATGCATCAGATGCAGAGTCTCGTCGCATCCTCGCAGACACGCCGCGTGGCCGCTGCTGGTCTCCATCTTAATTTTCATGCCGTGCAGGATGAGCGCCGCCTCGCCGCCACTCAGCGTCTCTTCGATTGGTGCACCACACAGCCTTTCATCGCCCTCACCGCCGCAGAGCATGTCGCCAGCGTGCGAGATGCACTCAGCACACGCATCATCCGCGTCGCGGCAGATCACTGGATCGTGCTCAATGATGGTCTCGTCCGCACGCTCCGTCTCCCGATCGAGGCTGGGCTGCCAGACATGTCACGCTGCCGCGGGATTCATGGCTACAAGACTCATGCTGGCCAGCTTTACATCCACACCACCGGTGCGGCTCGCAGCGAGATCGTCCTCACGAAAAAACAGAGCACTCCATGGGTCCACCTCGTAGAGAGCAGTGCCAGCGTCGAGTTCCTGGAGCTCTCCGCACGGCGCGGCACCTTCCAGGTACGAGACTGGCGGCCTGTGCAGATCGTGCTGGGCGGATTCCAGCCTGGTGGCCAATGCGCCTACCGTGAAAATGGCCGTCCTCACACCACTTTCGCGGACCAATCCGGCATTGTGCGATTTGAAGTCGCCCGCCAGGCCGTCGTGTCCTTTCAATCGCTCGCTCCAGCCAATAACACCGCAGCCAATTAGCCCACGCATCTCCCTGCCTTACCTGTAACAAAACAAAGGAGAAACTTACAACAGCCAGTTCGAAATCCAGCCCCTGCATGGTTTCGTAGCCCACCTCCTCACTGAATGCCTCCTCCCACCATCCGCCAGCACGCTAGGCTGCTCATCTTGCTCTACATCGCGCTCGTCGCGACGTGGAGCTGGAGGCTGACACGGCCTGTCCCGCAGGGCAAGAGCGAGGACCCAGCGCTGACTGCCGCCCTCACTCAGACACGCGAGTCCATTACTCAGCGACTCGCCGGTCTATCACAGCGTCGGCTCATGCCGGCACTTTTTCAGCTCATCAAGTTACCAGACGCCGAGACGCTCGATCTCGCCCTCTGGATGAAGGAGTCCACCCATGTGCGTCTGCGCCTGCTCACCGTCCAGAGCGGCCCACTACAAACGCCGAGCCCGCTCAATGACGCGCTCCTCCTCGCCGAGCTGCGCCAGCCAGATGCACCCAGCCTCGATGAAGCTCGCCTCATGATCGCCGCCTCCGGCAATCGCCTCGATCCGCAGGTCCAAAACGAAGCACTGCTCGCACTCGCACAGCGGGCGCTGGAAGGCCGCCAGTCCGCACTCGCCGTCGAAATTCTGCTCCGTGCCTGCGAATCCGACTCCGCCACATGGGAGACCGTGACCGCACTCGCCAATGCAGCCCACGCTGCCCGCCGTCCATCGGCAGCACTGAGTGTCATCAATCGCTGGTTGGAAAAAAACAGCTTCAGAGATGCCGACCAACGTGAAAAGGCACTCGAAATCCAGACCGACATGCTGCTCGAATCAGGAAAGCTCACCGAGGCGGCGAAACTCACTCTCGAACCGCTGAAAAAGCTCTCTCCAGAGGCCGCTGTGCCCCCTGCCGCCCTCAGCCGTGCTCTGCGTGCCGCAGCCACACTCAGTGATCGGGACACCGCCGCACTGCTCCCCTACATCCAGCGCCATCTCGCTACCCAGCCAGAGCACAGCCTCACCCTTGGCCAACTCAGCGCTCTACCCGCCACCGCCACTGCCGCCAGTTATCGCCAGTGGCTTTGGCATGCCGCCAGCATCACCGATGCCGCTGGCCAGGCGGATGAAGCCACCGCCCTTTTTCATCGCGTCGTCGCCCTCGGGGATCTGCGCCCGCTCGCTCGTCTCTACGCCCTCGCACATCAGACGGGCAGCACCGGAGAAATCGACCAGATCCTCACCGCGCTCCAGAATCGCCCAGAATCCCCCATGTCCGCATCAGAGATCGCGCAGGCACTCATCCAGCAGGGGGCCGCAGAGGCTGCGCAGGACGTCTTGATCACGCACCTCGACCAGCAGCCCAAAGACATCGACGCAGACCGCGCTCTCATCACACTCACCGCTGCGAATGAGCCTGCCTCCATCGCCGCCACCTTGTGGGAGGCCTTTTTGCACCGCCACCCAGCAGATGCCGCCGCTCTCCGCCAGCTCGCAGCTGCGCAAATCGCTACCGGCAGCCATCCACACGCCGTGCGCACGCTCCAGCGCATCCCCACACAGGATTTGACCGATGCAGACCTCCGTCACCTCGCCTCCCTCGGTGAATACCTTGATGACATCGACCTCACCCATCAGGCACGCCAGCTCATCGTCAGTCGTCAGCCGCAGCCATCAGCTACGGACCTGCTCGCTCTCGCTACCGTGACTCAGCAGCACAGCCAGCCGGCTCAGGCACGCATGATCCTCGCAGAAGCCGCTGCACGCAGTGCCGAAAGCGCTCCCGTGCTGGCCAACTGGGTCGGTAATACCCTCCGCAATGCCCAAGCAGGCACCTTCAGCACCGCCGCCGAGCAGGTGCGCCCCGCCATCGAGGTGCAGCCAGAAGCAGTCGCAGCTCCTGGAAACTAGACCGCGTTTTTCGCTGGAGTGAGCAGCTCCGCACGCGAGAAATCTGCCACATCCAGTCGCACCGCCATCGACTGGCCTTCTTGGATCAAAAACGGCTCCTTCTTCGCATCGATGAATGCATAGACTTGCTTGCCGTTCGGCAGCGTGGCGTGCGCAGTGCGTGGAGACAGCACTTGGGTGATCACGACTTGGGTTTCGAGCTTGTCGGGGATGTCCATGCGATGTTTTTTTGAGGGAGAGAGCTCATTCGTTGACCGGAATGGCACGGCGCACGCCCGGTGCCGTGCTGCGCTTCGGTTTCCAGTCCAGTTTCACGCCCTGGAGATGCTGCCGCGTTAGCAGGAGGTCCACCGCACGCTGGAGCACGCGATCTTGGGCACGCGGCGCATCCTGCGGCAGTGTTTCGCCTTTTCCACGGCGGATCAGGTCATCGAGCTCGGGGTTTGTGCCAGCGACGAGGGCCGCTTCATTGAATCGCGGCCTGGGCAGGTCACGGATCGCCTCCAGCGGTGCCGTGGGCTGACTCGGGAGGAAGAGCAGGCGCTTCATCTCCGGGGCCAGTGTCACCGGTAGGTCTGGCTGCACGCCTTTTTGGAAAAGCGGGCGATCATCCGCCAGCAGCACCTCTGCACGGGCAAAACGCAGCGCCCACTCCGCATCCACCGGCACCGTTTCATAGCGCACCGCCGCACCGCGAGTCGCCGCACCTAGCACCAGCGCCTGTCCGCGCTGCCGCAGTGCCCCAGCGACGGCTTCACCGACATTGCTCGTTTCGTGATCCACCAGCACCAGCAGCGTTCGCGGCCACAATGGCTCGCGTTCATTGCGCAGCACTTCCGTGCCGGTTCCGGCCATTTGGCGTGTTTTGAAGAGGATTTCGCCACGCGGCACAAACAGGCTCAAAAAGGCCGCTGCGGCATCAAAATCACCCGGAGCCGCCGGAACGCGTAAATCCAGAATCAGGTGCTCGATGCCCTGGGAGCCGAACGCGGCCAGTTTTTGCTCCACCGCCGCTGTTTCCTTCAAATCGAGCGTTCCTGGCCGCAGAAGGGCGATTTTTTGCAGCAGCACCGTCGCCACCAGCCCCGCATTGGCCGCAGGCAGAGCATCCTTATCGCGCCGCACCAGCTCCGCACCGAATTGCAGCCGCGTGAGCAGCCCTTGCAGCGCTGCGCGGTTGAGCTCATCAAAGGTGAGATCATCGCGGCGGATGTACTCCTTTTGCAGCACGCGGAAAGCGGTCTGGATGCCATTTTGAGTGATCTCCGCGCCAGTGGCCGGCAGGAGCAGGCACGCAGCCATCGCACTGAGTGCGGTGGCGGGCAGCGAGCGGAGGGGGAGATTCATGGCGATGGGCGTGATGGTGGCGTTCTGGCGCTCATTTGCCATCAGGAAAATGATTCAGCGCATGCAGCTCACTGCTCCACGCGAAATGCGCTGCGATAGCCCGGCTCACGTATTTCTTGGCCGCTGCCACCGCATCCACCAGGGCCAATCCGCATCCCAGACCGGCTGCGATAGCCGCTGAATACGTGCAGCCTGTGCCATGTGTATGCACACCTGGTGTGCGAGCTGTCTCATGCCAGGAGAGCCCATCCGCACACACCAGCACATCTGCCGCTGCATCGCTGTGGAGATGCCCACCCTTCACCAGCACCGCCGTTTGATACTTCGCGGCCAAATCCGCCGCGCAGGCCGCCATCTCGGCCCGTGTCGTCACGGCACGGCCCCAGAGCACCTCCGCCTCATCCATGTTTGGCGTGATCAGTGCTGCCAGCGGCAGCAGGCACTCACTCAGTGTGCGCACGGCATCATCTTCCAGCAATTTCCCGCCACTCGTCGCCACCATGACCGGATCGACCACCAGCGGAATGCCGCGAGGCAGTGCCACATCACGCCAGATCGCCGCCACAGCCTGCACCTGCTCTGCGCCGCCGAGCATGCCCGTTTTGGCCGCACGTATCGGAAATCCCGCCATCAGCACCCGCACCTGATCGGTGATGAAGGCCGCATCCAGCAGCCGAATCTGCGAGACCACCCCCGGCGTCTCCGACACCACACTGGT
Organism: Verrucomicrobiaceae bacterium; assembly: GCA_016713035.1. Taxonomy (NCBI): domain Bacteria; kingdom Pseudomonadati; phylum Verrucomicrobiota; class Verrucomicrobiia; order Verrucomicrobiales; family Verrucomicrobiaceae; species Verrucomicrobiaceae bacterium. Next base: position 134,693 of record JADJPW010000016.1, on the reverse strand, counting down.
CAATGCCGTGAGCGCATAGCCACCGTTCGCTGTGATCGCTTTCAGATCCGCCTGGATACCCGCACCTGCGGAGCAGTCCGATCCTGCGATGGTCAAAATGGTGGGCTGAGAGTTCTTCATCATGCATCCGTTATAAAAAGCCGTGCGCTGCTTTGCAAACGCTGCATTCACCGCCTAAAATCACGCACATGGACTTCGAACCCCTCAATGGTCTGACCGTCACTGTGGACAATGTCATTTACGATCCCACGCGGCATGCGCCGCCGGATAGGCCGCACCCCTTTGTGTATCACATCTCCATTCACAATGGCTCGGCGGAGACCGTGAACATCTTTGGCCGCAAATGGATCGTGCGTGAGTCCGATGGCACCACCATGGTCGTGGAGGGAGATGGCGTCGTGGGCCAGTTCCCACGCCTCTCTCCTGGTGAAACCTTCAGTTACAACTCCTACCATGTCATCAAGGCAGAGAGCACCGCGACTGGCTCCTTCTTTGGCACCACTGGGCAGGGCCGCCGCGTCTTCACCCGCATCCCCGCCTTTGACATGCACCCACCCATGCTCGCCTAACCCTTTTGACCTCTCACTTCTCACTTCTCACTTCTCACTCATGCGCCCTTTCCTACTCTCCCTTTTCCTCAGTTGTTCCCTCTCCGCCCAGGACACCTCCCTGCATGAGTTTGTCATCGACGACCAGCCTTGGCGTGAGGCCGCAGGCGGCTACGACTTCACGGATGGCCTCTGCACCGATACAGCGGGCAATGTCTTCTTCACCGATGTGAAGTCCGGCAAAGGCATCTACAAAATCGACGTCACCACCGGCAAGGCCGATCTCTTCCTCGATAATCTCCCCGGCATCAGCGGGCTGCAAATCGGCCCCGATGGCCGCTTCTATGCCTGCCAGAACAAGGCGCAACGCATCGTCGCCATCACCATGCAGGGCCAGGTGGAGGAACTCCTCGCCAATGTGAAGTGCAACGACCTCGTCGTCAGCAAAGCGGGCCATCTCTACTTCACCGAGACGCCGACCAAGCGCATCCACCTCATCACCGCCGCGAAAAAACACCTCATCGCCGATGAAGGCCACGTCACCCGCCCCAATGGCATCACCCTCTCCTCCGATGAGCAGGCCCTCTACGTCAGTGACCACGGCGGCAAGCATGTCTGGGCCTGGAAGATCGCCGCAGACGGCACTTTATCCGCCGCAGCACCCTACATGACCATGTGGCTGCCTACCGGCAAAGAGGAAGCCTTTGGCGACGGTGCCACCACCGAGTCGAAAGGCCGCATCTTTGTCACCACCGAGCTCGGGGTGCAGATTTTCGATCCCGCAGGCCGCCTCTCCGGCATCCTCGCCAAACCGGAGCCGCAGCGGAAAGTCGTCAGCGTCGAGTTCGGCGGTAAAGATCACGACATTCTCTATGTCGCGGCTGGGGACAAGATTTTCGCCCGTAAGCTCAAAGTCGCAGGCTATTTCCGGTGAGAGCACTTCTCGAGTTCCTGGAGCCTCACAGTCTCCTCTGGATGAGTTTTTTGCCAGTGGCCATCACGGCGGTGCGTAGGCGCATGCGCTCACTGGCGGTGTTTGCAGGCGTGATGTGGCTTTTGGGTGCTTTGTTGCTCTGTACACCCTTGCCAGACGTGCTCTACGCCAGCTTGGAAATGCGCTGGAAGCGTGCCGAGCTGGCGGATGTGCCTCAGCTCGATGCCGTCATCTGCCTCGGTGGTGGCGCAGAGGGCTCGCAGGCTGAGTTTTCGCAAATTCGGCTCAAAAACGGCAACGCACGGCTTCTCAGCTCCATCGAGCTGCTACGAGCGGGCAAGGCCAAAGCGCTCGTCATCGGCGGAGGCCAATCGCGGCTCCAAAGTGGCCCCATGTCCGAATCCGCCGCCGCGAAGGCATGGATCGAGCGCTGGAATCTCGTCCCCGCTCCCGTGCATGCCTTGCCGATCTGCGCAGACACGCATGATGAGGCTCTGAATAGCGCGGTGCTCATTCAGCAGCAAAAGTGGCAACACATCGGCCTCGTCACCTCCGCCTCCCACATGCACCGTGCCTCTGCTACCTTTGAAAAAGCAGGCCTCCGTGTCCTCCCTCTGCCCTGCGACTACCAGAGCCAGATCATGCGCGGCATTCGTGAGCCCCTGCTGCACGTCCCAGACATCCAGGGCCTCCTTTTCATGAAAAGCTGGCTCCATGAGCAGCTCGGTAGGCTCGTCTATCGCTGGCGTGGCTGGATGTGATGCGGAAGCGAAAGCCCGCAAACTTTAGACTTTGAAGTTCACACTTTAAACCTACCCTCCGCGCTCCTTTTCCCACTCATGAGCGCCGATCCTGCCCCCAAGAAAAACTACAAAGACACCGTCCGCACCCCGAAGACCGACTTTCCCATGAAAGCCGATCTCGTGGCCCGCGAGCCGCAGCGCCTCGCGAAGTGGGAGGCGGGTGGGCTTTACCAGCGCATCATGAAGCAGTCGGCAGGCCGGCCGAAATTCATCCTGCATGACGGCCCGCCCTTCGCCAATGGCGATGTCCACATGGGCACGGCGCTGAACAAGGTGCTGAAGGACCTCATCGTGAAATCGAAGACCATGGCGGGCTTTCACACGCCCTACATCCCCGGCTGGGACTGCCACGGGCTGCCCATCGAGTTCAAAGTGGTCAAAGAAGCCAAAGACCTCGCCCCGGCGGAGGTGCGCACGCGTTCGGAGGCCTACGCTCGCAAGTTCATCGACATCCAGCGCCAGTCCTTCAAGCGCCTCGGCGTCTTCGGCGACTGGGAGAATCCGTATCTCACGCTCGCACCGACCTATGAGGCCGACATCATGCGCACCTTTGCCAAGTTCCTGGAGAAAGGCCTCGTCTATCGGGCGAAGCGCCCCGTTTTGTGGAGCTTCGGTGCCCAGACCGCCCTCGCCGAGGCGGAGGTGGAGTACAAAGAGAAAACCTCGCCTGCCATCTATGTGAAGTTTGCACTCAAGGACGGCTCCAACCTCGTCATCTGGACCACCACGCCCTGGACGCTGCCCGCGAACCTCGGCATCGCCCTGCATCCCGATTTCAACTACACCAGCGGCACCTTCATTCACGCCGATGGCCGCAGTGAAAAGCTCATCCTCGCCGATTCACGCATTGAGGCCTTCCAAAACGAGACCGGCTTCAAGCTCGATGCCACCCAGCCCACCTCGAAGCTCAAAGGCAAGGACTTGAACGGCAGCGAAGCGCAGCATCCCTTCCTCCCGCGCACCTCAAAGATCATCAATGCCCTCTTCGTCACCGACGACACCGGCACCGGTGCCGTCCACATGGCTCCCGGCCACGGCACGGACGACTACATCGCCGGCAAACAAAACGGCCTCGACATCCTCTCGCCCGTCGATGACGCCGGCTGCTACACCGCCGAGTGCGGACTGCCCGATTTCGTCGGCAGGCACGTCTTCAAAAGCAACGAAGGCATCATCGAGATCCTCCAGGCCAAAGGCGCCCTGCTCGGCAACACGCCCTACGTTCACCAGTATCCGCACTGCTGGCGTTCCAAGACGCCCATCATCTTCCGCGCCGTCGAGCAGTTCTTCATCCGCATCAGCGACTTCCGTGCGGATGCCTTGAAGGCCATCGACACCGTGAACTGGCTGCCCGCCTGGGGCCGCAATCGCATCCACGGCACCGTCGAAAGCCGCCCAGACTGGTGCATCAGCCGCCAGCGCACCTGGGGCGTGCCGCTTCCCATCTTCTACGATGCCAGCGGCCAGGCCATCATGGACGCCACCATCTCGCACAAGGTGGCCGATGCCGTCGAGAAGCATGGCACGAACCTCTGGTTTGAAAAAGACGACGCCTTCTGGAGCGATCTCGTTGGCCTGCCCGAGGGCAGCAAGCGCTGCAAAGACACGCTCGATGTGTGGATCGACTCCGGTTCGTCCTCCGTCGCCGTTTTGGACCGCCATCCCGAGCTGCACTGCCCCGCCGATCTCTACATCGAGGCCACCGACCAGCATCGCGGCTGGTTCCAGAGCAGCCTCATGGTCAGCGTCGCCGTGCGCGGCACCGCGCCGTATAAGACCGTCATCACCAATGGCTTCGTCGTCGATACCAGCGGCAAAAAGATCAGCAAAAGCGACCAGGGCAGCGACAAAGCCGCCAAGCCCATGACCGCCGACCACTACTACAACAAATACGGCGGCGACATGGTCCGCCTCTGGGCCGCCAGCGTCGATTACCAAAACGACGTCCCCTTCAGCGAAGAACTCTTCCAACAAACCGGCGAGTCCTACCGCCGCATCCGCAACACCTTCCGCGTCCTCCTCGGAAACCTCCACGACGCTCCCCAAGATACGTCCAATAAGACCTATACTCTGATCGACCGCTGGATCTTGGAGCGCCTCCACGTCATCACCACCGAGTGCCTCGCCGGTTACGCCGCCTACGACTTCCGCAAGGTTGTCAGCACCATCACGCAGTTCGTCTCTGGCGATCTCTCCGCCCTCTACATCGACATCACCAAGGACCGCCTCTACTGCGACGCCGCCGACAGCCCCCGCCGCCGCGCCACCCAGGCCGCCATCCGTGAAGTCACCGAGACGTTGGTCAAGCTGCTCGCTCCCATCCTCGCCTACACCGCCGACGAGACCTGGGAATTCCTCGGCCACACCGACAGCGTCCATTTGCAACCGTTCCCTGTTTGTAGTCCCGGCTTTAGCCGGTCTGGTGAGGCCGACTCCGCCACCGCCGCCGTCGAAGACCTCCTCAAAGCCCGCGCTGTCATCCAGCAGGCCATCGAGGCCGCCCGCCAGGCCAAGCAGATCGGCTCCAACCTCGAAGCCACCGTCAAGCTCACCCTCCCCGAGGTCGGCTTCGCCCACACCATCTTCGCCGATGTGCCCGCGCTGCAAGAGTTCTTCATCCTCAGCGACCTCCACCTCACCCGCGGCCCCGCCCTCGCCGCAACCGTCGAAGTCTGCACCAACCCCAAATGCGAACGCTGCTGGCGCCTCCTCCCCGACGTCGGCACCCACTCCGCGCATCCGACGCTCTGCGGACGGTGCGTGGAGGCTGTCTCTTAGAGCCTATCCGGCAAATAGTTGTAGCCAGTAAAAGCTGAAAGTGGAAGTTGGGCGATGCCAGCCAAGCCCTATCAACCAGCCGGTTACGATTCTGATCTCAGCGATGCGGAATGGGAACTCATCAAGCCTATCATCTACCCGGCTGGCGCGAAGCGTTGTCGAGGGCAGGCTGCGAGCTCCCGACTCCGCCCGAATCTGTCTGGACACCATCCGCTATGTGCTCAAAACGGGCTCTCAGTGGTCGATGATCCCCAAGAACCTCGCGCCCCGCAGCACCGCTCACGACGCCTTGAGTAAATGGACCGAGCAGGGCTTGTGGCCCAAGCTCAACGACGCCCTGCGCACCCAGACACGCCTGATGCTAAAAAAACGCCATGCCCAGCGCCGCTGTCATCGACAGCCAAAGCGTCAAAGGCGGGCAGCTACCGGCTGTGAGCTGCGGTTACGACGCGGGCAAGAAGATCAAGGGACGCAAGCGCCACGCGCTCACCGACACCAACGGCCTGCTGCTGGGCGTGGTGGTCACGCCCGCCGACGTGCAAGATCGTGACGGCGCAAAGCTGCTGTTGTGCATGTTTTGCCATGGCTTCCTGAGCCTGCTGATGATCTTTGCCGATGGTGGCTATGCCGGGAAGCTGGAGACCTTCGTGCAGAGCATGGGACAACTCTTCGGTCACGGAGCGAGTTTTGCCTTGGGGATCATCAAGAAGCTCGAAGACCAGAAGGGCTTCGTGGTGCTGCCGCGCCGCTGGGTCATCGAGCGCAGCTTTGGCTGGCTGGTGAAGCAACGCCGACTCACACGGGATCACGAGAAGAACCCGCGCCATCACGAAGCCTTTGTTTACCTCGCCTTCATCGGCATCATGGCCAGACGCCTCACCTCGTTACAACCTGTCGAACCTTTTGCCGGATAGACTCTTAGACTAAACGCCAATTTAGCGTTGCCAATTTGCAATGCGCCCAGCATCATTGTGACATGACAACGACCCAAGTTCGCCATCAGATCGATGCCATGAGCGATGAAGATCGCTTCTTTGCCTCTGCGTACCTCCTGCATCTCGCCAACGAGCATGATGCGGAAAGGCCAGTTCTTTTGGAGAAGAGAATGAACCGGATGGACGCAGGGCGAAAATTCACCCTGGAGCAGTTGACCGACATCCATCAACGTTTGGAATCCCAAGGACTTTAGTCATGGCAGCAAAGCTCCAGATCGTGCTGGATGAGGATGCGATGCGCTTCGTTTTGGCGGCACCCGCCACCAGGAGAAGAAGGATCATGGCTCAGCTTGAATTTCTGCGTAACCACAGCTCCGATCCTGCTGATTTTCGTGAGAAGGATCTTTCAGGTCGTTGGCTCAGTGTTCGGGCGCTTTCTCCCTTTCTCATCACCTACTGGCTGGATGGTGCTGTGGATGAATTACGAATCGTGGACATCCAACATGTGCGCTAACGTCATTTGCCTCCATGCACGCTGAAAACGTCCAGATCGCTCTTCTCAAGCTCAAAGACGGCTCCCGACTCCTTCGCCTCACCGAGCCAGAAACGGGCCTCGCGCTGGAACGCACGCTCAATCCCCGGCGTCCCCTGCTGGCTCAGAAGCAGCGGCTCAAAGCCCTCTTCGAGTCCATGATCCAGCGGGCCGATGACCTGATGGCGGCATAAACCTTCTGTCCGCTCGAACTGGCATGCTCAAAGCCCTCGCCGCCACCGTCGAAGTCTGCACCAATCCCAAGTGTGAACGCTGCTGGCGCCTCTTCCCCGACCTCCGCACATACTCCGCTCACCCGAGGATGTTTGGAGGCGGCGTGGGAATGGAAATCTAGCGTTGTAGTTCAAACTTCACACATCTGAATGTGCTGCCGCCTCTGACGTTCCTGAGTGAACGTTGAACTTGATTTGGCTTGTATTTGAGAAGTGATTCCTGATGCCGCACATAAAATGTCCGTGAAGTAAGAACCTTAAACGCAGGGTCTCTGTCACGGTCTTTGATAGCTCCTTGAAGACGACAGGCGATGTTTAGAGGTCTTCCAAAATACTCGTGACGACCAATCATGATGGTTCGCCCTAACTGTCCGCTATCAACACCAAAAGTTAGCCCCCAAGGCGAAGGCTTCTGTTCAAGGACTGGAATCAGGTGTGTGTCGCAGAGCTTACTGAAGTGGCTCGATAGCTTTGTGAGGAATTCTAATACCTTGCCGCCTTCAAAAGCCGAGGGGAATAGAAGTATCCAACCATCGCCCACAAACTTATATGGCGTGATTTGATATTGTTTCGAGCATGCACGTATAAAGTCTTTCATTCTATTCAGTATAGTGCAGAAACGTCCGAGGTTGCCTGTAAGGGTCAGATCCTCGATTACATTGGACGAGGAACACATGTCAAAAGTGACGACAGTCCATTCTTGGAATTGAAGTTGGTCTGGTGGCGTTGGCATTTGAGTGATGTTTACACAGTGAATTCACCTTCCAAAGAAAAACGGATAAATTGAGTAAAATTGACAAACGAAGCAATCTCATCTTGGCGAACAGGGGTGAGGTGGATGATGTCAGGCGAAATGAAGTATTGAAAATCAAGGGTTCCAGCATTACTCCCTGGGGCATTGTTAGTTTGCTAGGATGATCGTGCCGACGGTGCCATGAGCAAACGACCTGCCACACCAGCGTCCACCGTCATGTAAGCCGCCACCTTCATCGACATCGGGTACCACAATCGCTACAACATCAGCCTGCAACAAGCTGACAACTCACCCACCTTGCCATGGGCACTCAGGAGCCATCTTCCCCGCTCTCCAGTCACCTTCGCTCGCGCATCTTCTTCCAGCCCGGCCTTCCCGGACGCCCGACGGCCACAGATGACCGCCTACGGAACACGCGGAACAAAAGGAAGCCTGAACTCAGAAGTCCGTGAATAGCCTCACGGATCGAGTAAGCGCCCACCGAGAGCCTTTTTGAAGTCTCAGGTAAAGTCGCCAAGGTCAGAGATTTGGCTGAATCTTTGCGCCTTGGCGTGAGACCTTCGGTCGCCTGCTGTGTTGGCAGAATAATGAATGGCAAAATGATTCTGATATAAAGCGTCATCAACATTGTAGCACCTCAGCAGCCCTTGACCCGCGAAGGCAGGTGGTGAGTTGATAGATTCATTCCCCGGTCTCCTTTATCCGATTCGCATGTCCCAATTCATTCGCGTCATTTCACTTTCTATCGCAGCCTGTTTCTTGTCGTCTTGCGGCAACTTAAATCATCTGCCAAGCTCGTACAAAGGCCCCACGGCAACCATTTTTCAGGCCCCAATGAAGGACTCTGAAAAGAGAAACTGTGGCATGGTTCTAGCCATTGATAACAAGAACTATAACATGGCTGGTCTCGGGGTTAGCAGCCTGAAAGATTCCTTTCGTATTGAGGCTGGAACCCATCGACTGCTCCTGCGTGGTCATGTTGTCTATTTCTCGGAGTTGCGGAATTTGGCCAAGCAGTCCTACGCAGAGGATTGGGTGACTGTACGGCTCAAGGAAGGTGGCCGGTATGTTGTAAAGACAAGAACAGATGCATCGGGCACCAGTGTTTGGCTCGAAGAGTCGGAATTTGAACGTGTTATTAGTCCTGTTGTTCGACCGAATAAGCGTGGGTGAAAACCTTCAGCTACAATAAGTAGCCAAGATCACAGCTACATATTTTGCTGCGGCCGCGTGAGCGCGTATTCGTGAGGGTGAAAAGCTCGCTCATCCCCAGATCAAGGTGCTTATACTTCGCTTCATCATGATTTGTGAATTCATGAGATGAAGATGGGGAATCTAAACCGCTTATATGACGCTCATTTAACGCTGATTTTTGGTTTGGGATTAGCGTCGGGTCAGCGTCGAATTAGCGGTTAAAAATCACAAAACCTCACGAAGCGAAGCATATTTGAACCCAGCGGTCAGTGAAGGAGCTCGCGACGACTCTTTTGGCCTCGGAAACCTCTGGCGTATTGTCACGCGGCATCCAGAGGTGGTCGTGCCGCCCGGTGTGCATCGGGCACCCGATCCGGTTCCAGCGTAAAAACACCTGTTTGTGATCCTTTGAAGCCGCCATGACCTACGATCCGAAAGCCTGCATCACCTGCGGTGCCTGTTGCTGCCACTTCAGTGTCTCGTTTTACTGGCAGGAGGCGGAACTGCGCGGGATCGACGAGGCCACACTGGTGCAGATCACTCCGTGGCGGGTGGCTTTCGCCGGGACGGTGAGCCAGCCAGTACGCTGCGTGCATTTCAATGGCGCGGTGGGTGAGGAATCCTTCTGCCGCATCTACGAGCAGCGCCCGCATCCCTGCCGTGAGCTCCAGCCCGGCGATGAGAAGTGCCAAAAAGCCCGTGCCGCGCATGGCCTGCCTGCCCTGGAGCGGGCCTCAATGAGTAGCTAGGTTCGATGTTTCGAGGTTTGGGAAAATGGCTCACACTGCGGCCTTTTCCAGGAACAGGGTGAATTCGTGCCGGTTGTAGGTGAGGTGGGTCTGCGCAAACAACCGCAGGCCCGCTGAACGGGCCATGGCGACGATTTCGCGAAACAAGGCGCAGGGACCTGCCACTTCCTCGATGCGCGGCACCTTCAGCGTGAAGACCACCAGCCCACCCGGCTTCAAGTAGCGCGAAAGACGGATCACATGCGCCATGGACTCCTCCGGCGGCCCGTTCATGTCGTTGAGCATCGCATCATACGACGTGCCAGGCCTCGGCTCGAACTCCCCCACGTCCGCGAGGAAGAATCGCAGACCGGGACGGCCATCGAGACGCCGGTCCAGCGGTGCGCGGTCGATGGCGGTCACGCGTTGGTCACGCGCGAGCAATTCGGAGGTCATGCCGCCCGGACAGGCACCGAGCTCGATCCAATGGCTGCCAGCGGGGAGCGGTGGACGGTGCAGCAGCAGGTAGTGCAGCGCCTCGGCGATCTTGGCTCCGGCGCGGCTGATCACATCCGGCGCGTCCTGATCGATGTACTTGCTGCCGCCGGGATACAGGCCGTTGCAGGCTCGTGGCGACTGCATGCCGCAAAACAAGCCCTCTTTGCCGACGAGGCAAAACAGCGTCTCGCGCTCCGGCTGCTGCTCCTCGACGGTGCTAGTGGGTAATTTCGGAAAGACCTGTAGCACCCGCCCGCGCAGGTTCGACGCGAGCCCTTTGTAATACTTATCAGGCGACGTGGGATGCAGCAGGCCGATGAAAAGACCCTGCGGCTGACGAGCGCCGAATTTCTTCAGTAGCGTCTGCGCGGCCTTTTCGATGAAGCCGTCCATCTTCTGCGGGTTGCAGGGCCAGGAATGCTCCAGCGGCAGATTCCAACGCGCAAATTTCGCCACCTCCGAATCATGGATGAGCCCCGGCGTGGCCGTCTTGATCGAATAGAAGTCCTGTCCCAGCCGCGTGCAGCCCTGCGCACCGAAGCGCCGCAAAATGTCCTCCGCGATGCCTTCGAAGATTTCCGGGATGCGCACCAGCCAAGGCTGCGGCGGGAGATGGGCAGGCGCTCTAGCCACGCCAACAGCCGGGGAAACGGCCTCAGGAGAAGGGGGCAGGGGAAATGGGAGGGAAGAATCAGTGTCAGGGTGCAAGCGCCTGACTATGGGCATCAACACGAAGCCTTCACCCCATTTGTGATCAAGCTGGACGCGGGTTCACATAAACCGCTAGCCCCCCTTCGGCTTTCCAATCGCTTCCCAAGTGCCTCAGAAGCTCGTCAATCGCCTTGAGACCCATCTGTGACCACCAGGCCGCGTTCATTCCGAACTCGATGACGGCTTTTCCCCCGGCTGCGTATCCTTCTTCTTCACCGGCTGGGGGAACTTGGGGGGCGGAATGAATCCGCCACCTGCACCACCGGACCAGTGGCCGGAGGTCTGTTGATTCTTGAAGGGGCGTGGGGAGCGGTTGGTCTGCTTCTGGCTGCGCATGGTGGTCGCACCGTCTTTTACCATCAGTTTAGCCGACGGCAACGGGCTGTATTCATCCGATCTGCAAAGCCAACGCCCCATAAAATAAGCCAGGCTAACAATTCTTTGGGAGCGAAGCTATTAATCCGGCACTAAGATAGCACATCAAGCTGCATATTGGGTTGAGGCAGATTTAAAGAAGGCACGGACTTGTTCTGGCAGCCTCTGGCATGAGCGCATCTGGCCGATGATCTGCTTTTGCAGCTCCCGCTCACTCCGGGCGGCGGGTAGCACTCCCAGTTTGCTTTTCAGCGCACGGTTGAGCCTCTCGTCGGGATTGAGCTCTGGACTGTAGCTGGGCAGGTGATGCACCGCGATCTGCTCCTGATGCTGCTCCAGCCACTCCTTCACCGGCTTGCTGTGATGCACCCGCAGGTTGTCGAGGATGAGATACACTTTGCGCCCCTGCATCGAGCGAACCATCCGCTCCAAAAGCGGATGAGAAGCCGCGCGTCCAGTGCCCCTTTGTAAACCATCCACCGCGAACTCCCCCGGTTGCTCACCGCGCTCATCATCGAGCTACCAAAGCGCTTGGACATCTGCTTGATCTCGGGCGTCTCTCCGCGTGGTGCGTAGCCTCTCACGGCATTGGGCTGGTTGTTGACCCCGGTCTGGTCACCCCAATAGATCTCGGCCCCTTCCGCCTTGGCCTGAGCCTGCGATCTGCGGATACTTCTGCTCCAGCCACGCCTGGACTTCCTTGGGTCGCTGCTCGTAGGCCTTCTTCAATGGCTTCTGGGGTGTGAACCCCCAGCGCTTCAAATACAGCCCCATGGTGCGCACGGGCAGCTTGAACCCGAAGCGCTTGTCCAGCAGTTGGGCGACAGCTTTGCGGGTCCATAGTGCAAAGGGCAGCTTCAACTGCTCGGGCAACCTGTCGGTGATGAGCCTGCGCACTTCCTTCTCCTGCTCGGCGCTCATGAGCCGTTTATCCCCATGTTTCCTGCCGCGCTCGTCGCACAGCAGGGCTGCGGTGCCGTGTTGGCGCTGGTGCCGCTTCCACTGCTGGACAGTGCGGGGATGCACCCCACCGCCTCGGCAATGTCATGTTCCTCCAGCCTTTTTTGGCCAGCAGCATCGCCCGGCGACGTGCTTCCACCTGTTGTTCCTTGCTTAGTTTGCGTCCGTCTTCTTTCATGCGGACGCACCATTACCACATCCTCATAATGCGTGCTATCTATTTACCGGATTAATAGATGAGTGGAGCGGAGCGCGGATTGCCTCGCTTTGCTCGCCCTTCGGGCAGCCTTGCGGCTGGCTGTCTCCGTTGCACTCCGGCTCTCCTGTCCGCATCTATCTTCGCGGCTTCGCCGCCATTTGAATGAAGCGGAGAAAAGTCTCCGCGCTCCCTTCTACACGTGCACCTCTCACGCCAGCGCCTCTTGGTAATACTACACGCACTTCTTCACCTCGGCGACGGCGGTGGAGCCTTCGGGGATCTTGTATTCGAGCTCGACCTCGGCGGTGCGGTCTTTGAGGTGCAGGTTGGTGATGCGGTCGTGATACTTCTCCAGCACGGGGATCGGTGATTTGCCCTTGGTGCCGGCGACGTAGTGGCCGATGTCGAGGTTGAAGCCGATGTATTGGCCGAGATCCAGGATGAAGTCGAACTTGTCTATGTCCGGCAGGTTGTTCGTGTGGTTGTGGAGGCCGACCCAGATCTTGTGTTTGTCCGCAAAGGGTGCCACACGCGCAGCGAGGATGGCATTGCGCTCGGTGGTCACGCCGGTGCAGCCCAGAGCCTTGGCCACGAGGAAGCTGAACTCGATCTCCTCATCCAGATCGGGCTCGGCAAGCTCGCTTGCGAAGTGCATCGAAGGACGACAGTCTCCCACCATGGACGACCATCCCCTGCCCACCCTTCGCAATCAGCTCCTCAGCCTTCACAAGATCCTCATGATCGCCGAGCGTGCGTCATATGAGAAGGAGGGCAACGTGGTTCAGGGCCCCAATCACTTCCTGCAGCTGCTCACGGGCGATGCCCGCTTCGCGTGGCTTCGGGAGCTGTCACAGCTGGTCGTGATGATCGACGAGGCGATGGAGGAGAAGGCCGACATTACAACAGAGCGTGCCGATGCCTTGGTCAATGAAGCACGCGTCCTGCTCACCGGCCTGAATGAAAGCGGTAAGTTTGCCGCTCGGTATGCGGCCATGATGGAGCGCGATCCTTCAGTGGCGGCTGCACACGCCGAAATCAGCAAGGCCTTCGCATAGGATGAGAGGGCCTAGCCGATGGATTTATCCTGGATAATGCAATAGAGTAGCTGGAGTGAAGCGAAGGGGTGTTACTACGAGGGATTGACGCGTGTGGCAGAATCACCGTGATGGTGAATCTACCGATTGAATACTCCGACAAGCCTGTGACGCCCTTTGGCGGCATGGCGTTGATGAAGCGTTTTGTGGATCAGACTGGTATCCGCGAACATCTGGCCACCTTGGGATCTGCCTCAAGGCGGGTCGAATCGAGCGTATGATTCGGTGCAGATCATCGAAAGCTTTTGGCTTGGCATCTGGACGGGGCTAGCCGCTACATCCACTGCGATTGGTTGCGCCAGGATCAAACGCTTGCAGCCATTTTTGGCTATGAGAGCCTGCCAAGCCAAAGCACCTACAGCCGGTTCTTCGGCAAGTTCTCTCATGCGCGCAACACGGTGGTGTTCCCAGCATTACAGAAGTGGCTCTTTGCGCAAATCAACGTGGGAACAGTGACGGTGGACTTCGACAGCACGGTCATCACGCGCGATGGCAGCCAGGAAGGCGCTGCCAAGGGCTACAACCCCAACCGCAAAGGGCGCAACTCGCACCATCCGCTCATGGCCTTCATCAGTCAGACACGGATGGTGGCCAATGCGTGGCTGCGCCCGGGCAATACGGCAGCGTGCTCCAATTGCGTCGAGTTCATGCGTGAGACTTTCGATGAGGCGCTCGCGGGAGTGAAGGTGGGCCTTGTGCGTGGCGACAGCGGTTTTTATACTGACGAAATCCTGAGCGCGTTGGAAGAGCGCAGCCTCAACTACATCATCGCCGCGCGGGCCTACTCCAACATCAAGAACGAGGTCCACGGCATGAAGGACTGGGTGGAAATCTGCCCCGGCATCGCGGTCAAAGAGTGGCGGCATCAGCCCGCCGATCCGAAGGCCAAGGCGCGTCGGCACATTGTGGTGCGCAAGCAGATCAGCCGACGCCCACAGGCCGGAGGCAAGCTGCTCTTCGACGACCTGCCCGATTACCGCTTTAGCCTGCATGTGACCAATCTCGACCTGCCGCTCGATCAGGTCTGGAACATCTACAACAGCCGGGCCGACTGCGAGAACAGGATCAAGGAACTGAAGCAAGACTTCGGGCTCGACGCGTTTTGCCTTCAGGACTTTTGGGCCACGGAGGCCTCGTTCCGCTTCATCATGGTAGCCTATAATCTGATGAGTCTGTTCCGGCGTTTTGGACTCAATAGTCACAATCAAGCCACCTTGGCGACGCTGCGATCCTATTACTTTGCAATAGGCGGTTGGGTCAGACAACACGCTCGAAAGCGAGTGCTCAAGCTCTCACTGCCTGGCAAAAAACGTCCCTGGATGGACGCTAGAGCAATTTAAATAATACTATAACCGCAAGAGTTAAAATAACCGGCGGCATCTTTGGCTGTGATTCTTGAGAAGGCGAGGCTGATGGCCTGGTCGAGCTCCTCAGGAGTGCGGGCCTCGGTGCTGCGCAGGGAGGCTTTGATCTTGCTCCACATCTTCTCAATCGGATTGAGGTCCGGCGAGTAGGCTGGCAGGAACCTTACTTCAGCTCCCACCGCTTCAATCAATGCCGCCACTTGCGGGCTTTTGTGCACGGCGAGGTTATCCATGACCACGATATCGCCCCTGCGCAATGTCGGGCAGAGCACCTCGGCGAGGTAGGTCACGAAGGCTGCCGTGTCGGCGGCTCCCGGCAGATGCATGCAGGCCGTGGTGCCATCCAGCCGGATGGAGGAGATCATCGTCGTGCTCTGCCAGCGGCCGCAGGGCGCTGCGGCATGCAGCCGCTTGCCTCGTGGTGCACGACCTCGCAATCGGGTCATGTTGGTTTTGGCTCCGCTCTCGTCGAGGAACACCAGACGCCAGGGCTCTAGCCCGCCTTGCTTGCGCTTCCACTGCCGCCGCGCTTTGGCGACGTCTTCGCGGTCTTGTTCAGCGGCGCGGAGCGTCTTTTTTTATATGTCAGCCCCATATCCACGAGCACATAGTGGATGGCGGGCAACGTGCACTCCAGCCCCAGGGCGTCGCGCGACTCGGCCAGGGTCATGTCAGGTTTACGCTGGAGTTGCTTGCGGATGGCGATGCGGTGTTCGGACACGATCTTCTTTTGCGTCCGGCAAGGTGATGTCGAGGCTTGATGCAACCGGTCTTGCGACGCTGCTGGAGCAGCTTTTTGACCATGCCATAGGAGACCCCATAGCGCCGGGCAATCTGTTCCTGCGGGCCTTCACCGCGGTCGCAGGTGCTGATAATGCGTTGACGAAGATCTAGGGAGAGAGTGGCCATGCTTTCCTATAGCACCACCTTGACACTATTCTACATTAAAATTTAAAATGCTCTATCTTCCGCCAAATCGACGCTCGCCCACCGCCGTTCGCTTACTCAATTGCATAATCCGGGATCAATGGTCTCTGGCTAGGCCAACTGAGTGTAGTTTTCTGTAGCTTCTGCCGTGCGGTGAACCGCTGGATGGCCTGATCCCGTCAGTTCGGATTCGTGACCGTAACGATAGGGATCAATCTCCAGATGCATCTTTAACCCATGGAGATGGTTCGCCGCTTCGCCATCCCATTCCTTTTAGACACTGGGGACGCTTGAGATTCGTAACTCGTTTTGCGTGTTCGTCGGTGAAACGATCTGGAATCAATGCACCATCTTTGACCGTCATTCTCCATGCACCTCGACACGGAGATCCTGATCGTGAAGATCGCAATCCAAGCGCTGCGCTGCCATCAAAGACAGGAACATCACTCTTGAAGTGCCAGCGATCACAGGCGTTTGTAACTTCAGAACACACAACGCAACACCCAGAAGCAGCCAACAATGCGAGGTAGCCAGGTTTTGGATGGGAGTAGCTGTTCGTTGTCCCAACGGAGATGAAACTCATTCGAGGCGACAGCTCGCTGACTGCTTGGCGTGATCGAGCTTTGTTCGTTTTGAGATCCTCCGGTCCTCCGTGGTGAGGCCCATGAAGCATTTCTGGGTGATTAGCCCGAAGCTGATCTGCAACGGTTGCCAATGGCAGATCACCGGGCCACGCACAAAGCCTTTTGTCACCGTGATCCAGAACGATCAGACCGCTGGTTTGATTCGGATAGCCCATATGTTTCACGTTCGACGTGAAGGTCGGAAATAGAACATGGAGACGAAGCCTGGATTGATCATCACGCCAAATCTCTTGCCCGTCTTCCAGCCGACGGACTCAGAAGCATCCTCTGGCCTCAGCTTCGTCAACGGACCGGAAGACCTTTGCGAACGTCGGGTCGTTGATGGGGCGATCTTGAAGCATCCATACAGCACCGATGCTGGACTGATGGTTGGCAACAACGGATGGCATCGCACCGGCGTGATCCGCATGATTATGAGTGAGCACGATGGCAGCTACACGAGCGGGAGGTCTTCGCTCGGTGAGCCAATCGACAACTGGACTCCCTCTCCTGCCGACATCAATCAAGATGAGGCTTCCATTAGGAAGTGTGATAACCGTGCAATCGGCTTGGCCGACATCCCAAAAATCTATGGTCAGGTCGGGCTTAGCACTCACGCAGCGGAGAGGATGGTGAGCCGCTCAATTGACATCGCCTTGTTGCCGAGTCCGAGCTTCACATAGGCTCCAAATTCATCACCCTTTTTCAGCACGTTAAGGGCAGAGGCCACCGGAAAATCGATCTTCTCTACCGAATCATCATACCAGCGCACGCGAACGAAGTTCGGCTGTTTTGTCTCTACGACACCTTCAACATATTGCGGCGCAGCACGATCGATGCAGAAGCGACGATAATCGACCTGATCTATTATTCGCAGCCATTGGTCAGACTCCGCTTGATCCAAGGCGTCCCGATCTGCCTTGCTAAATAGGGTCAAAAACTGGCGGGCCAAACGATTCGGCAGATCCGCAACCTCTGTGACAGATAAACTCACGCCCCACTCTGCCACTCCACAACGCATTGTTGTTGGATCAACGTCCACCATTAGTCGGTTTCGCAAATGAAGAAGAACCTGACCACCCTCCAGCGGCAACAACTCTCGTTCAAATTCATATTTTAGGCGTCGTCCCTGATCTGGCTTCGCTGCGGCAACCGCTTCCGAAGCTTTCTTCACATAAGCACTGTCAGAAGCAACAGCTTCTGCCGAGTGTAATGTTGGGCCGGTGGTTGGGGTGAGGATCATTGGGCTTCAGGCGTGAAAGATGCCTTGGCTTCGTCGGTGAAAACCTGCTCGAATCGCTCGATAATACGCTCGTGGCTCCAGTCAAGCAACTCTAGAACCTCTGAAACCCCACCCTCCCTGCTGACTTGGGCCAAAGTTTCCAGGGTGACTTTGATTGCCACGCCATTCGCAGGTGTAGTGGCATCTTTCACTCGAATAGAGAGCTTTCTTGCTGGCGCGTTGCCGAGGTTTACTGTCACTCGGCAATCGTAAGGAGGCTCCAAGCTCTCATGTTTGCCCGGAATCTCGGAGAAAACGCGCAAAACCTTGTCCAGTTCCAGCCCACCCTCTTTGTTGAAGAATTGAGGTGTAACGTCGCGGCGTAGAACATTGATATATCCCAAGTTTAGGTGCTCCGCCGTCTCAACGCCAAAATGTTCCATCCATTGAGGAAGCCACTTGGCAAATTCCTTCCGGAGATGGCCATAACGTCGCCCCGACCCTGGATGTGAATGCATGTTCATCGTGAACTTGCCAACTGGACATCGAATGCTCCAATCGAAACCCTCGGCTTTAGTTTTCTTCGAGAAGCGATGAGTAATTCTCAGCTTGGGGGCCAAAGTGTCGAACAACGGCACTCCATCTTTCTCCTCCATCTCAA
The DNA here is from genome assembly GCA_016713035.1 of Verrucomicrobiaceae bacterium. Classification (NCBI taxonomy): domain Bacteria; kingdom Pseudomonadati; phylum Verrucomicrobiota; class Verrucomicrobiia; order Verrucomicrobiales; family Verrucomicrobiaceae; species Verrucomicrobiaceae bacterium. The sequence continues at coordinate 116,620 of JADJPW010000016.1, read as the reverse complement.
CCAGCCATTCGATAAGAGGCTCCTCGGCTGGATATTCAGGGGTCACTTTTTGCTTCCACCTCTCGATATTGGCCTCAAACACCTCAGCGGTCATCGGAGCATGCAACGTCACCACACGTTCAATTACCGGAGGATTCACATATGCCGGTGGTGATGCGGCACTTGGAATAGCTTGAGTCACGGAAGAGTCGCTCATGGTTGGGAAGAGAAGTTGAAGCAAACTCTGTATTGAGCGGCTCCTTGCATAGTTAAGAATGATACTCCTGCAAAGCCCTCACCTGCACCTCGCTGCCTTGCAGTGACTTGATCGCCTTGAGGGCCGCATCAGCACCACGCAGCGTGGTCATGATCGGAATGCGATTCTGCATCGTGGCGGTGCGGATTTTGACCTCATCCTCACGCGTGTTCTTTCCGGACGGGGTGTTGATGACGAGGGCCATGTCTTTGTTTTTCATCAGGTCGATGACGTTGGGGCGCTGGCCGCTGGCGAGTTTGGGGAGGATGTTGACCGGGATGCCGGCGTCGCTGATGACCTGGCCGGTGCCGGGGGTGGCGTAGAGGGTGAAGCCGAGGTCGGCGTAGCCTTTGGCGATGCTGGCGACGTTTTGCTTGTCGGCTTCCTTCACGCTGATGAAGACGTTGCCCTTCGTGGGCAGGGTGCCGCCGGCGGCCATCTGGCTCTTGGCGAAGGCGAGGCCGAGGTCGGGGTCGATGCCCATGACCTCGCCGGTGCTTTTCATCTCGGGGCCGAGGATGATGTCCACGCCGGGGAACTTGCTGAAGGGGAAGACGGCCTCCTTGACGCTGTAGTGCGTGGGGATGACTTCCTGGGTGAAGCCGAGTTCTTTGAGCGTTTTGCCGGCCATGATCTTGGCGGCGAGCTTGGGCAGCGGGACGCCGATGGCCTTGCTGACGAAGGGCGCGGTGCGGCTGGCACGCGGGTTGACCTCGATGACGTAGAGGTCGTCGCCTTTGACGGCGAGCTGCATGTTCATCAAACCGCGGACGTTGAGGGCCTTGGCGAGCTTTTTGGCGGCGTCGCGGATGCGGTCCTGCATGGCGGGCGTGAGGCTGAAGGGCGGGATGACACAGGCGCTGTCGCCGGAGTGGATGCCGGCCTCTTCGATGTGCTCCATGATGGCGCCGATGACGGTGGTCTCGCCGTCGGTGATGCAGTCCACATCGACCTCGGTGGCGTCTTCGAGGAAGCGGTCGATGAGCAGAGGCTTGTCAGCGGAGAGCGTGGGCTTGTTCGCGATGAGCGAGGCTCCGGCCTGGCTGGCGCCTTCCAGCTCGAGGTTCGTGCGCATGTAGTGCGCGAGTTCGTTGTCGTTATAGACGATCTGCATGGCGCGGCCGCCGAGCACGAAGCTGGGGCGCACGAGGCTGGGGTAGCCGATCTTGGCGGTGACGGCCAAAGCTTCCTCCAGGCTGGTGGCGATGCCGCTGGGGGCCTGGTTCAAACCGAGATCGTCGAGCAGCTTGGCGAAGAGTTTGCGGTCTTCGGCGAGTTCGATGCTCTTCGGCGAAGTGCCGATGATGCGGACGCCGTTTTCTTCGAGGCCTTTGGCGAGATTGAGAGGGGTCTGGCCGCCGAACTGGACGATGACGCCGAGCACCTGGTCGTTGCGGTTTTCGCGGTCGTAGATGTTGAGCACGTCTTCGAGCGTGAGGGGCTCAAAGTAGAGCTTGTCGCTGGTGTCGTAGTCGGTCGAGACGGTCTCGGGGTTGGAATTGACCATGATGGTCTCAAAGCCGAGCTCGCGCAGGGCGAAGCTGGCATGGACGCAGCAGTAGTCGAACTCGATGCCCTGGCCGATGCGGTTCGGGCCGCCGCCGAGGATGATGACCTTTTTCTTGTCGCCATCGCGCACCTCGTCCTCGATGCCGTAGGTGCTGTAGTAGTAAGGCGTGTAAGCCTCGAACTCGGCGGCGCAGGTGTCCACGAGGCGGTAGGTGGGGGTTTGAGAGAAATAGGTGCGCAAGTTGCGAATCGTCTTCTCAGGCACAGAAGTAGCAATTGCGAGTTGGCGGTCGGAAAAACCAAGCCGCTTGGCCTTGCGAAGCTGAACAAGCGCCTCCTGCATGTCTCCGCCATGGGCTGGATTGTGCCGCTCGCTTGTTATTTCGTCGCCAGCAAGCTTTGCAGACTCCGCAACAGCGGCCAAGGCACCGGAAGCCAATTTGGCCTGCTCCTTCACAATCTCCTCAATCTGCCTCAAGAACCACCGGTCGATCTTCGTCAGTGCGAAGACCTTCTCCACGTCCCAGCCCTTCGCGAAGGCGGCGCCGAGCCAGAAGATGCGCTCGGCGTTGGGCACGCTGAGCTTGGTTTCGAGTTGTTCGTCGTCGATGTCTTTGTCCGCGCCGTCGCCGATGAGGCCGAAGCGCTTGATCTCCAGGCCGCGCAGGGCCTTCTGCAGGCTCTCCTTGAAGGTGCGGCCGATGGCCATGACCTCGCCGACGGATTTCATCTGCGTGGTGAGCACCTCGTTGGCACCCGGGAATTTTTCAAAGGTGAAGCGCGGCACCTTCGTCACGACGTAGTCGATGGTCGGCTCAAACGCGGCGGGCGTGTGGCGCGTGATGTCGTTTTTCAGCTCATCGAGTGTGTAACCGACCGCGAGTTTCGCGGCGATCTTCGCGATGGGGAAGCCGGTGGCCTTCGACGCGAGCGCGGAGCTGCGGCTGACGCGAGGATTCATCTCGATGACGATCATGCGGCCCGTGTCGGGATGCACGGCGAACTGGATGTTCGACCCGCCGGTCTCCACGCCGATCTCGCGGATGCACGCGAAGCTGAAGTCGCGCATGATTTGGTATTCGCGATCCGTGAGCGTCTGGATCGGTGCGACGGTGATGGAGTCGCCGGTATGCACGCCCATGGGATCGAGATTCTCGATGGAGCAGATGATGACGCAGTTGTCCGCCTTGTCGCGGATGACCTCCATCTCGAACTCTTTCCAGCCGAGCAAGCTCTCCTCGATGAGCACTTCCGTGACAGGCGAGAGATCGAGACCGCTGGCGGTGATGGTCTCAAACTCCTCGCGGTTGTAAGCGATGCCGCCGCCGGTGCCACCGAGCGTGTAAGCGGGGCGGATGATGAGCGGCAGCGTGCCGATCTCATCGGCGATCTTGCGTGCTTCGTCCATGTTATGCGCGACGCCGGACTGCGGCAGGTCGAGGCCGATTTTGAGCATGGCGTTTTTGAAAAGCAGACGGTCCTCGCCCTTCTCGATGGCCTCCGGCTTCGCACCGATCATGCGCACGCCGTGTTTTTCCAGCGTCCCGGCCCGGTGCAGCGACATGGCGGTGTTCAGCGCCGTCTGGCCGCCGAGCGTGGGCAGGAGTACATCCGGCTTTTCTTTGATGATGATCTTCTCGACGATCTCGGGCGTGATGGGCTCGATGTAGGTGCGGAAGGCGAACTCCGGATCGGTCATGATCGTGGCGGGGTTCGAATTGATGAGCACCACCTCATAGCCTTCCTCGCGCAGGGCCTTGCAGGCCTGGACGCCAGAGTAGTCGAACTCACAGCCCTGGCCGATGACGATGGGGCCGGAACCGATGACGAGAATGCGTTTGATGGAGGTGTCTTTGGGCATGGGGGAAGCAGAGAGCGAAGGGCGGAGATCGGGGGGGGTTAGGGCGGAATTCTTGATTTTTGATTCCTGATTCCTGATTCGGGCCTGTTCGCGATGCGCTGGGATGAATCAGGAATCATGAATCTAGAATCAGGATTCCCGTGGGGCGCTTTCGGGAGCCTGGGTGGCTCTAGTTGCACAACAACTAGGCTACTTAGGCCGGAAAGCGCGGCATCTTGCATGGTCTGCGGGGTGCGTCAAATGCGGGGACTGGATTCCTGATTTTAGAATCCTGATTCCTGATTTGAAATGCGGCGAGGAAGCTCGAATGCTGGGGGCGAATCAGGAATCTAAAATCTAAAATCAGGAATCATGAAAATCGGACTTATCGGCTGTGGGAAAATGGGCGGGGCACTGCTGCGGGGCGTGGAGACGGCGCTGGGAGCAGCGGAGGTGAGCGTGACGCTGTGCGATGCGGTGCCGGAGGCGGTCGATTCGCTGAAAAAGGGCCTAAATTGTGCCTGTGAGGCCGGTCTGGCAGCCGAAGTGGCCGAAAAGAGCGAGGTGGTGATTTTGGCGGTAAAACCGGCGGATGTGGAAAAACTGTGCCTAGAGCTCGGAAAGGCGAAAAATCGGCCTCTTTACCTCAGCATCGCAGCGGGCGTTTCGGTGGAAAAACTGGAAAAATGGCTGGGAAGCGGCCAGCGGGTGATTCGCAGCATGCCGAACACGCCCGCGCTGGTCGGGGCGGGTGCGGCGGCTTTTTGTCGTGGCACGCACGCGACGGCGGCGGACGCGGAAATGGCGAAAAGCCTGCTGGGAGCCGTGGGCACGGCGGATGAGGTTTCAGAAAAGCTGATCAATGCCGTGACGGGCCTGAGCGGTAGTGGTCCGGCCTATGTCTATACCGTGATCGAGGCGCTGGCGGATGGCGGCGTGCTGATGGGGCTGCCGCGTGTGGCGGCGCAGCGGCTGGCGGCGCAGACAGTGCTGGGAGCGGCGAAAATGGTGCTGGAGACGGGGAAACACCCGGCTGCACTGCGGGATGAGGTGACCAGCCCCGGTGGGACGACGATCGCGGGCCTAGAGCAGCTCGAAAAGCATGGTCTGCGCAATGCACTGCTGCAGGCGGTGCGGCGTGCGACGGAGCGTGCGGGTGAGCTGGGCTGAAAAGCCCAGGTGGTGCCGATGGCCGGACTCGAACCGGCAAGGGGATTGCTCCCCAGCAGATTTTAAGTCTGCTGTGTTTACCATTTCACCACATCGGCGTGGGGATGCTAGCGAGCGCGAGTGTAGCGCAGGCTAGGCTGGGCTCAATAGCTGAAAATTTCTCCATGGTGGAAGAAGCGCTCGATTTCGAGAGCGGCGGCTTCTGGTGAGTCGGAGGCGTGGACGACGTTGGTCATCTTATCGGTGCCGAAGTCACCACGGATGGTGCCTTTGGGAGCGGCCTGGGAATCGGTGGGGCCGAGGAGGTCGCGGACATGGGCGATGACGTTTTCACCACCGAGGGCGATGGCGATGACGGGCTTGCTCTTCATGAACTCAGCGACGGTGGGGAAGAAGGGGCGGTCAGCGATGTGGGAGTAGTGCTCTTTGAGCAGCTCATCGGTGAGGCGGATCATCTTGCAGCCACGGACGCGGAAGCCTTCGTCTTCGAAGCGTTTGAGATGGAGCCGTTGATGCCTTTGGCGACGCAATCGGGTTTGAGCAGGATGAGGGTAGTTTCTTGGGCCATGGGTAGTTTTTAGAGGGGAAAAATGGGGCGGGGATAGTGCGAGACGGGGTGGGCGGCGTCAAGGACGCTGTTTGAGTAGAAACTCCATGGCCTGCACGGTGTCGGCATACGATGTCGAGTGCCCACCGGAGTCACGGTGGATATGGAGGACACGCGGGAGCTGCTTGGCGAGGCGCAGGGTGCTGGCTGGCGGGACGATGGTGTCCTTTCCCCCGGTAGTGAGCGCTACGGGCAGGGTGGAGAGGCGCTGGGCGTGCAGCTCGGCGCTGCGTATGCGCCGCTGCTCTGCGCTGCCGTAGGAGGTGTCGATGGCGGCTTTGAAACCGGCATACTCGATCATGTTGGCGGTGCCATTGAGGCTACACACGCCCGCGATGAGGTCTGGGTGTAGCACGGTGAAGATGAGTGCTGAGGTGCCGCCCATGGAGCCGCCAGCGATGAAGATGCGGTCGATCTGCTGCTGCTGGCGTAGCTGGGTGATGATCTGGAGCACATCGGCCTCCGCAGCGGGGCCCATCCAGGATGTTTTGGCGCGGTAATCGGGGGAAATGAAAAGTAGGCCGTGCTTCGCGGCGACATCACGCAGGCCCTGGCACTCGCCGCGGGTGTCGCGGATGAATTGCCAGCGATCAGAGCCGTGGCCGTGTAGGGCGATGAGGGCGGTGCGTGGTTTTTTGTCCCCGATGGGGTGGAGTTGGACGTAGCGCTGCTCGGTGCCATCGAGCGTGGAGCGAAAGGCGGTGTCGGTGAGAAGCATGTTCTCGGACTCGGTGACTTGCGCATCTGGGAAGGCGAGGAGGTGCTTCTTCGGTCCTGGGATGACGAAGTGATTGCGGGAGATGTCGGCTGCGCCTTTGACGACGATGGCGGCGACTCCGCCGCCGTGGAGCGTGTTCTGTGTGATGCTGGCCTGGGAGTCCTCCAGCACGGCGATGAGCGGCGGCATGCCGCCTTCGCGGCGGAGTTCATTGTGGGTGATGATGGCCCGTGATCCGCCGCTGATGCCGATGGCGACGAGTTTGTTGTCGATAAGTCGATTGTTCAGGATCTCGGGCTGTGCGCCTTCTTCGATGCCGATGCCTGCCATTTCATTTCCACGGCATTCATTGCCTTTGATCACGGGGCGTGTGTCGCTCCCGGTGCGGATGCCGATGCCTGCACGACGGTTGTTATCGCAGCGATTGCTGAGAACTTGGGGCGATGAGCCCTCGCTGATGCCGATGCCAGCGCGGATGTTGCTATGGCAGGTGTTTTCCTGGATGAGTGGGCTGGCGGAGTCGCAGCCGATGCCGGCGTAGAAGTTTTCAAAGCAGAGATTCTTCTCGATGCGGGCGGTGGAGCCACTCATGGAGCCGATACCGCCGCCCATGTTCCGGTAGCAGACGTTTCCCACGATGAGCGGCGATCCTGCGGTGATGGCGATGCCGGTGTAGCCGATGTGGTGGACGATGTTGTGCCGCACCTGGCATGTGGTGGCGACGGCGATGCCTGGAGTGCCCGCAGCGCCGATGGACTGGTGGTCTTGCTCCTCGCCCTTGGTTTCAAAATGGTGCTTCCAGAGCTGTTCGTCGTATTTGCCGACCTGGGTGACGCTAAAGCCATCCAAAATGGCCTTTTCGGCCATTTCGATGCTTCCTTCGAGAATGGTCGCTTCAGCTCGTAGGAGGCCGATTTGGCCTTTTTTGTCATTTCCGGCACTTTGGAGCGTGACGCCGTTTTTGAGCTTCAAGTCACCGCGATAGGTCCCTGCCGCGACGAGCACGACATCGCCCATTTTGGCCTTCTGGAGTGCCTCTGGGATGCTCTGAGCGTCTCTGGGCACCTGAATGGTCGCCGCCGAGAGCGCGGAGGCGAAGAGCAGTGCGCAGAAGACTGGGGCGTGCTTCATGGCGTGGCCTTCACGCCGCTGAGGGGATGCTGGGTGACGGCGTCCCAGGCGAGTTTTTGGAGGATGGGATTGAGCTTGTCGCCATCGGGTAGTTTGGCGATGGCGGCAGGCGTGGAGAGGCCGATGGGGCTGCGGCGGTAGATCACGGCAAAGTGGCAGTAGGTGGCAAGTGCTTTGATGTGATCACGCGGATGGCCGATGGCGTCGGTGAAGAGTTCGCTCTGCTTGGCGATGCCGGGGGCTTTGCCTTGGATGATGAGATCACGCAGGGCGATGACGGCCTGACCGACGGGGACGACAAAGACGGCGGTTTTGCCATACTTGGCGTTCAGCTCACGCACATGGTCGTCCATGGACTTGAAGTAGGCATCATGGGCTTGATGCAGTTGCGCCACGGTCATGGAGTCGCGGTCGATGACGAGGCCTTTGTTTGGCTTTCCCCAGAGTTCCTGGTTCTCAAAGGTCATCCAAAATTCCTGCACGGTAATGCGGAGGTTCGGATTGTGCTCGAGGCCCAGTTTGACGAAGTTTTCGATGCCGTTATCGGGCAGAAAGATGGGCGAGAGGGTGAGCACGTCCGCCTTGGACTCGATGAGCGCGGGTTTGATCTTCTGCTTTTCGCCCACGGCGTCCCAATGCTGATAGACGCGTGAACCACCGATGGATGAGAGGCCTACTTGCTGGTGGCCGCTGATCCCAGCTTTCTTGGTGACGTCGATCAAGAGGCCGGGCATCCAGACATGAAAACTATGCCCTGCGGTGAGCACGCGGAGCCCCTGGGGTGGCGTGTCCGCATGGACCATGGGAACGAGGCAGAGAGCGAGGACAAGGCGGAGTAGGGTGGTGCGTTTCATGACAGGAGAAGAACGCCGTGGAGCAGACATGTTTGCCCGCTCTTTGATCAAGCGGGAGCGGTGGGGCACCTCACTCGCGATTGATGAACTCATCGAGATTCATCAACACGCGTGCGGTCGCGACGAGGGTGGCGGCCTCGATGGCGCTGCCTGCGGACAAGCCTTTTTCATGTGTGCCGAGCACGCGGAGCGCAGCGCTGCCGCCGTTTTGCACGCGAGCTTTTTGGTCGCGGTGAAAGGCTTGTAGGCGCTGTAGCTCCTCGGGGCGCGGGGAACGGTTCAAGACAAGGCGGAAGAGGTGCGGGAGCGCATCGCTGCTCTCACGCAGTGCTCGCAGCGCCAGGGCTTGGGCGGCTTCGACGAAGACGCTGTCGTTCATCATGGTGAGGGCTTGTAGCGGCGTATTGGAGCGCTCGCGGCGCACACAGGCATCCGCCGCATCCGGTGCATCGAAAGTGGTGAGCGTGGGATACAAGACACTGCGCAGCGTGATGATGTAGAGGCTGCGTCGGTAGATTTCATCGCCGGGGCTGGCCTGCCAGTTCGACGAGCGGCCGACATCGAAAACGTCCTCGGGCAACGGCGGGCGGAAGCTGGGGCCGCCGATGGTAGGTTTCAACAGGCCGCTGACAGCGAGCGCGGAATCACGCAGGATTTCGGCATCCAATCGGATGCGGTTTTGATGCGAGAGGAGCTTGTTCAGTGGATCAAGCTCAGTGCGGAGTGCCAAGAGGTGAGAGTCGGGCACTGCGCTGCTCTGTCGATACGTTTCGCTCATCACGATGCGCTTGATGAGATGCTTGCGGCTCCAGCCGTGCCGCATGAAGTCGGAGGCCAGCCAGTCGAGCAGCTCTGGGTGGCTGGGAGACTCGCCACTGGTGCCGAAGTCATCCGGCGTGCGCACGAGGCCGTAGCCGAAGAGCTTGCTCCAGAGGTGATTCACCGCCACGCGAGCCGTGAGTGGATTCTGCGGTGAGACGAGCCACTTGGCGAGATCGAGCCGAGTGGGGCCAGATGGTGAAGGCAGCGCGGAGAGTGTGGCAGGCACCACATCGGGCCCGCGCCGTGTGTAGTCGCCCGCCATGTGCACATAGGTCTGGCGGCGGTCTTTGCTGACCTCTGCAAGCAGTGGGGCCTTGGTCCTCGCATCCTCGCGGTCCTCGGTGTTATCAAAGAAGGCGTAGAAGCTGTAGTAGTCGCGGATGGTGATCGGGTCATATTTGTGCGTGTGGCACTGCGCACAGCCGACGGTGAGGCCCATCCAGACGCGAGCGGTGGTATTGACGCGATCGACGAGGTTTTGGTAGCGTGCTTCTTCCTTATCCACGCCGGCTTCGGTATTGAGAGCGGCATTGCGATGAAAGCCGGTGCCTGCGGGCGCTGATGTGAGATCACCCGCAATCTGTGCGATGGTGAATTGATCGAAAGGCATGTCGTCATTGAAGGCCTGGATCACCCAGTCGCGGTAGCGATAGGCATTGGGGCGCAGACCATCGCCGAGGAAGCCATTCGAGTCTGCGTAGCGTGCCATATCGAGCCAATGGCGGCCCCAGCGCTCGCCAAAGCGTGGATCGGCGAGGAGCTGATCGACGAGGGCAGCGTAGGCTCCGTCCGTGGGGCCTCGCTGGGATGGAAAGGCTCGCTGGCGGTGGTAGGCCAATGAGGTCGAGATAGAGGCGGCGGATGAGTGTGGTGGCATCTGCACGCGGGGCGGGCTGGAGGCCGTGTTTTTGCAATTCAGCACGGATCAAGCCGTCGATGCCTGTCGGTGCGACGGGGTGAGTGATGGGCCGGAAAGCCCAGTGCTGCTCATACTTGGCCCCAGAGTCGATCCATTGCTTCAGGATGCTTTTTTCCTGGCGTGTGAGCGGCTTGGGCGAGGTGCGCGGTGGCATCACCTCGTCCGCATCCGTGGTGGTGATGCGGTGGATGATTTCTTTGCCGTCAAAGTGCTCACCAGGCACATCGAGACGCAGATCCGCCTCACGTTTGTCCTCATCGGGTCCGTGGCAGGCAAAACACTTCGCCGCGAGGATGGGACGCACATCGCGATTGTAGCTCACGCTTTCCGCCGCGAGCCGGTGGGCGGAAAAAGCAGTAGGATGGCGTAGGCGGCACGCATGCTTACTTCTGGAGCAGCTTGGCAGCTTCAGCTTTAGCCTTCGCGAGCACTTCTGCCAGTGCGACGGGCTTGCCGCCTTGGCGCAGGCTTTCATCCGCGGCTTCCATGAAGGTAAAGATCTCGATCGTCTCCGCTGCGCTGACGGGGGCCTGCCCACTGCGGAAGAATTTGCCGATCTGGCGGCATAGGCCCTCATAGCTCACCGCTTTCGCAGCTTGGCCGATGCTCTTGCTGCCGTAGGCGACGGCTCCGAAGTCTGCCTTGCCCTTGACGATGCCGCGATAGGCACCGACGCGGCCATCTTTCCACACACCCGTCGCCACATCATGATTGCCAGCTTTGACCCGTGAAACGGTCTCGCAACCCGTGCCCATGAGCGTGTAGAGCGCCTCCACACCATGGATGCCGTAGAAGAAAAAGTCCGGCGTGCCTTCCTGATACGAGCAGGGGCCCCACGTCGCGGCACCGAGTATGTCGCCGATTTCAGCATTGCCACGCAGTGCCATCATCTCAGGTCCGAAGCGTGAAGAGGAACTGCTGAAAAATGCCACGCCATGCTTCTGCGCGAGCTCTGTGATGGCGATGGCCTCTGCGAGCGTGCCAGCGAGTGGCTTGTCGATGAAGACCGGTTTGCCTGCCTCGAAAATCTCCCGTGCCTCCTGGAGATGGATGCGGCCATCTACGCTCTCGAGCAGCACGACATCGACTTGGGCGAGCAGCTTCGGGATGGTATCGACAATCTCCACGCCCATGTCGCGGAGTTGCTGCGTGAACTTCTCTTTCCGTGTGGCGCTAGCGGGCATGTCGGTGCCGCCGGTGTAGCCTGTGGTGACTCGGATGCCGGCCAGTTCTCCCTCCTTCTCGCCTTTGTTGAAGAGCTTCGTGAAAGCGGGGACGTGGGAGGTATCGAGTCCTACGATGCCAGCGCGGAGCTGTTTGAGGCTGTCTTGGGCCCAGGTGGTGCCAGTGAGGAGGAGAGCGAGGAGGAGGTGTTTCATGGTCATTTCTTCAAAAGGTCCGAGATGGTCTGTTTCATCATTTTTTCCGAATCAGGGGCTGCGTAGGCCTGTGTGGGCTCGTAGCCGCCTTCGGCAAAAGATCGCTCCAGTGGGATGTAGCCCGTCACACCATCACCGTAGCTCGCGGTGCAGATGAAGCCGCCCGGACGCTGCTCCTGGGCAAAGAGCTGATACTCGACAAAGCTCTCTCCAGGCAGGTGCAGCAGGCAGACATCCTCACCGAGATGCAGACTGGTGAAGGGGATAGGCTTGCGGTGACGGATGAAGCCGATCCGCAGGGCTGCAGCGATGCGTTGCGAGGACGAAGTGGCGGAGTTTTGCATCACTTTCATCACGCGTTCCTCCGGGAATTCGGGATCGGGCTGCAACACGACTGGCACATGTCGCCATGCGATCTGGGTCAGAGGCACACGCTTCACGTTTTTCTCGGACTCCACCATCGCCGCGTGGATGCGGCCTGCGAGCAGGGGGCGCATCGGCGGCGTGCCGTCGTTGTATTTGCCCGCGCCGATATTGCCCCCGCAGCCGGTGAAGTAGATGTGCGGCACCCCATCCTCCTGGGTGCGCCGCTCGCGTGCGATGCCTGCGAAGTCATGGCTCACGATGCCATCACCGTAGTAGCTCATGGGATGCGTGGCGTAGTAGTGCAGCACGGCGAGTTTTTTGTCATTATCCCAAAAGGCGATGGTTTTGAGTTGGGGATCAATGAGCCCCTCTGGCAGCGCACGCAGCACAGGATCTCTGGAGCCACTACCACGCATCTTGCCCACTTTGCCGTCGATGACCTGCACGCGGCGATTGCCGGCCACTTCCAGCACTGGGGCCTCGCCCGTGGTGATGTGTGTGACGTGCTGCGGCGTCTTCAATGCGGTGGTGATGCTGCTGGCGATGCCTGTGATTGCTTTTTCCGTGGCTACGGCTTCGATGATGCCGATCTCGGGCAGGAGCCGCTGTGCGGCCTGATCCACCAGCGGCGCATTGTGCTGGTGGAGTGAGTGCAGCGCCACACGCTCTGCCGTCGTGCCTGCGGCCTTGGCCAAAACCTCCCGCCAGTAGTGATGATCTGCACCGCGAATCTCACAGAAATCCACCGCGCAAAGCACGACCGGTTTTTGCTCACTCAAAAGCACGATGCCGAGTGCCAGCAGCGGCTCACTGACACCGACGGCGGGTTTGACGAGCCCCCCGCAGAGAGGTGCACCGACCGGTGGCGTGACATCGGCCCGGAAGGGGGCGATTTGGACCGCGAGAGCTGAAACCGAGCTGAGGAGTAGGCGCAGGAGGTATCTCATCCTGAGAATACGCTGCCGCAGGGTATGCCTTCGCGGCTTTTCAGCAGTGGAGCCGGATTCTCATGCGGATGGAGGCGTGTCGGAGCGAGCTTACTCCGCGCTCGTGCTCTCCAGTGGCCGAAAGGTCTCTAAGTAGCCGATCATCATTTCGTCGTAGGTTTGCGGGCCCCAGTGGACGGTTTTGGTGGGATCGGGGTTGGCTTGATTGGCGGCGCTGTTGTCAAAGTGAGCGGTGATTTTGAGCTGGGTGCCACGGGGGAGGAATTTGGGCTGAGCGAGGTCGTAGCGGAGTTGCCAGTTGAAGTCGTAGCGAGGGATGTCGAGCAGGGTCTCGGTGCCGCTGGCGGTGATGAGCTCGTATTTGAAGGCTTTGCCGCGTATATGCATGTGGGCCATGTAGCCGAGGACATTGAGATCGGTGGGGACGACTTTGGTGAGGGTTTCTTGGTGGTCGGCAGCTCCGGCGGGGATGTTGAGCGGGCGCTTGGGCACGGCGAGGGTTTCGATGATGTAGCGTGGCTCGCTCTGGGCAAAGAGGAGGCCCATGCGGAGCTGATCCTGGGTGGCCTTGCCACTGGGGGTGTAGTGAATCTGAAAGCTGATGGTGCTGCCGGCGGGGAGTTTGCGGGCAAAGCCAGTGGGATAGACTTTAGAGGCATTTCCAGGGACGTAGGCGGCCCAGTAGCCGCTGCTGCCTTCATCGCGGTCGCGGATTTTGCCGCCGTCTTTCTTGTGCACGTTCACGATGACGTGGTGGACGACGCTGCGATCCGTGGGGATGATTTCGTAACCACGCACCCATTTGTCCTCGGTGAGGGTGGTCTGGGTGGTGAGGAATTGATAGGGCATGTAGCCTTCCGCCTTGATGGCGACGGGGCGGGGTATTTGCACGATGAGGTCGGGTTTTCCGATGGTCCATTCGTCTTCAAAGTGAAGCGGTGTGGGGGCATCCACAGCGTCACCGAGGGGGCGGTCTGGGCTGTCGAGCCAAGTGATGAGATCGGTTTTATCGCGAGTGGAGAGGCTGCAATCATTCGCCCAGGGGCTGGCTTTGCCCTCAGGCGTGGCTGCGGCGAACCACGGAGGCATGGTGCCCTCCGTGATGACTCGGCGGATGACTTTGGCGCGGTCGGTGACCTCTGCGATGTCGTCCAAGGCGAAGGGGGCGATGCCGCTGTCGCGGTGGCAGGTGATGCAGTTTTGCTGGAGGATGCGGGCGATGTCGCGGTGGTAGGTGATGGTGGGTTCTTTGTTCTTGGTTCCTTGTTGTTGGTTGTTGGGTTTGAGATCGAGTTCGCAGCCGGGTGCGGTGGTGGCGGCGATGAGGGGGCGCTGGCCGGTGAGCATGGCGGTGATGGCATCACGCAGGTAGCTGCTGCGGGGTGTGTCATGGCTGAAGTCGATGCCGTATTGGTCATTGAGTGCGCCGCGATAGATGAGCGTGCGTTTGGCATCGAGGAGGAAGACCTCGGTGGTGGTCTGGGCATCCAAGGCGGCTGCGAGGGCCTTTTCGGTGTCGTGGATGTAGATGGAGGTGATTTGTGCTTCGGTGAGCTGGGATTGGATGTCTGCGGTGCTCTCGCTGGCGAAGGGATTGAGGAGGATGAGGGTGATTTTTTCTGCCTGGAGCTCTTTTTGGAGCCTGGAGAGGCTGTGGAGGTATTTTTTGCTCACAGGGCAGGTGGCGCTGGTCATGGCGATGACGGTGGCCTGAAACTCACTGAGGCGATGGGGAGTGCCTTGGAGGTCGGTGAAGGCTAAATCGTCGATTTGGCGGCCGATGCCGTGCTGGGTGGCCTTGAGCACTTGCGGGCCGGAGGTGACGATGGGGGCTGCGGGAGCTGCGGGAGCTGCGCTGGGTGCTGCGGGCGAGATGGCCTTTGCGATGGCTTGTTTGCCTTCCTCCTGCGTGATGGTGCCATCGGCATTGAGGTCGAATCTGGCAAAGAGGGCGGCATTGGGCACTTCGTCACGGGTGAGCTTGCCATCGGTGTTTTTATCGAGGCGCTGCCAGAGCTTTTTGCCCTGCTTGAGGTCGGTGGGGACGCTGGTGGCGGATTCGGTGCCGCCCATGATGCTGCGGGTTTCTTCGAGCGTGATGTAGCCGTCGCTGTTGAGGTCAAAGCGCTTGAAGATGGGCTTTTGCGGCAGTTCTGCGGGTGTGACTTTGCCGTCGCGATCCGCATCGTATTTCTGAAAGGCGGTGTCAGCGGCGTCTTGAGCAGACGCCACAGTGGCAAGGAGGAGCAGGAGAGCTTTTTTCATGTCTGACAGGCTGAACCACGGGGCTACGGAGTGGTTGCAGGGAGTGTGTGTCTTGAGCCTGCGCTTTGTAGGACAGGATTTGCGAGAGATGGAGAAAAAAGAGGCGCTGCGTGCTGCCGCTGTGAGCCTCAAAGTGGGCGTGTGAGCGTCCACTTCGATACACAGCCTTCGTGAGCCTGGGAGACGGTGGTGGCGAAGTCTGCGAGGTAGCCAAAGGGATGCTGCACCTGCTGTGCGGTGACTTTTCGTGCGGTGAGGTCTGCCTTCACTTCGATGGTGCCTGCGAGTAGATCGAACTCGATCTCGTCATCATCCTGCACCTGGGCGATGGGGCCCCCGAGGACGGCCTCTGGGGTGCAATGCACACCCACAGCACCTGCGGAGACGCCGGAGACGCGACCATCGGTGATGAGTGCGACTTTGCCATAGAGCTCTGGCACGGCGAGCGCAGCACTAGCGACGTGCATCTCTGGCATACCGAGGGCGACGGGACCGCTGCCACGGATGATGACGATGTGCCCAGGCTGGATGCGGCCCTGTGCGGCGGCTTCGAAGACGCCTTTGCTGCTCTCAAAGCAGATGGCGCGGCCTTTGAAGCGCGGTTCTTTGAGAGAGGAGACTTTAAAGACCATGCCGTGAGGTGCGATGTTGCCAAAGCAGACCTGGATGTCGGCGTATTCTTTGAAAGGCCGATCGAGCGGGGCGATGAGGTCATTCGGAAAAGGCACCGCTTTGGCACTGGCGAGATTTTCGGCCAAAGTGCAGCCTGTGACGGTGAGGCAGGAGCCATCGAGCAATCCGGCATCGAGCAGGTGCTTCAGGAGCATGGAGGTGCCACCGAGGCGATGCAGATCGACCATGGTGCCGCGTCCGCGTGGTGCGAAGCTGCACAGCACGGGCACCTCCCGGCAGATGGCCTGCACATCCCGCAGGGTGAAGTCCACACCGGCCTCGCGTGCAACGGCGAGGAGGTGCAGGACGCCATTGGTGCTGCCGCCGATGGCGGCGATGGCGCTCATGGCATTGCGGAGTGATTGCTTGGTGATGATGTCACGCGGACGGATGTTTTTTTCGAGCAGGTTGCGCATGGCCATGCCGACGCGGAGACATTCCTCGCGCTTCCCGGCCTCGATGGCGGGCATGGAGGATGTATCAGGCAGGCTGAGGCCCATGGCCTCCAGTGTGATGCCCCAGGTATTAAAAGAAGCCGCGATGCCGCAGCCGCCGGGGCCGGGGCATGCAGTGCGGATGATCTGCTCACTCTCATCCCAGCTCATGGTGCCCTGCGCTTCCTTTGCCGCGGCGTCATAGACATCGAGGATGCTGGTGGACTGGCCTTTGTGACAGCCAGGCATGATGCTGCCGCCATTGACGATGAGTCCGGGGAAATTCATCCGCGCCAGCGCCATGGCAAAGGCGGGGCCGTTTTTATCGCAATGGTGCAGGCCGATCATGGCATCGTAGCTGTGTGCGGTGCAGACCATCTCAGCACCATTGGCCATGAGATTGCGTGAGCAGAGCGATGCCGCGCCGCCGATGTTGCCCTGTGTGATGTTGTCACTGGCTGGTGAGACGCCAAAGGGGAAGCCGATCATGCCTGCGTCTGCGCAGCCCTGGGCGATGAGCTTGGCGAGCTCGTGGGAGTGGACGTTGCAGATGTTCCCATCGAGCAAGGGCGTAGCGATGCCGATTTGGGCTTTTTGGAAGTCTTCTTCTTTAAAACCGAGGCCCCAGAAAAAGGCGGTGATGCCGCGCTGCCAGCCGCGGGTGACGTTGTGCGAGTTCCAGTTGAGTGAGGATGAATCTGCCATGGGATGGAGGTGGAGATTAAGCCGCGATGTGAAGGTGGCAAATGCCGCTCTTGAGAGTCTGTGAGTTCCCTGCACTTTCTGCCCACTATGAGATCCGCGCTTTTTCTGCTGCTGACCGCACTTTCACTCCATGCTCAGACGCCGCCGCCGACATTGCGGCTGGATCTGGGAGCTGGTGTGAGCCTGGAGATGATGCTGGTGCGAGCTGGCACATTCCAGATGGGCTCAACGGCCCCTGAGGTTGGGCGTGAGCCGGATGAGGGACCGCTACGCTCCGTCACGCTGACGAGTGACTTTTACATTGGCAAGTATCCGGTCACGCGTGGGCAATTCGCCGCTTTCGCACGAAGCACGAGCTTCCGCACGGAGGCGGAGAAAGGCCAAAGTGGCGGCTTCGGTGTGGAGAATGGGAAACTGGTGCAAAAGAAGTTCTATTCCTGGAAGAACGCCGGCTTTCCGCAGACGGATGAGCACCCAGTCGTCATCGTGAGCGCGGAGGATGCGCAGTTTTTTTGCCAATGGATCGAGCGCAAGACGCGACGAGCATGCTCTCTGCCGACGGAGGCGCAGTGGGAGTATGCCTGCCGCGCTGGGAGTGCGGGAGCTCTGTATGCGGAGCCGGTGAATGAGGTGGCGTGGTTCCGTGCCAATAGCGATGGGCAGACGTATCCAGTGGGCCAGAAAAAGCCGAACGCCTGGGGCCTGTATGATTGCTACGGACCTGTGTGGCAGTGGTGCGCGGACTGGTATGCTCCCTACTCATCTGGCAGCAGCACCGATCCGCTTCAGCGTAATCGCAACCTGAGTGATAAGCCACGCATGGTGCTGCGTGGGGGCTCGTGTTTGAGTGATGTGAGCCACTCGCGCTCAGCGGAGCGTTACCGCAACGATCCCCGCAGTCGAAATGCGGACAATGGATTCCGCATCGTGTGCAGCGTAGTGGAGAGGCCAAAACTGGTGTCCACAGCGTCTAAGACGAAGACGATGACACCTCGCAGTACTATTGCCTCCCAGTCTGCGTCCACGGTTTCGCCATCGCCTACGTCTTTTCCAAGAACCCAACCATCTTCATCACGATCGCATTCCTATGCATCATCTTCCGGGCCAAGCGGCGGCGGTTTAGGCATCTTCTCTTTGCTGCCTTTGGGTGGGGTCGCTCTCGTTGCGTATAAGTTCCTCAAGAGCATGGGTGGTTTTAGCGGAGGGCATCGTGCAGGGCTGGATGCGCTTTCGCCGGATGAGGTGGCGGATCATTTCGGCAATGGTCCACCGCCGTTGCCGCAGCGTTTTTCATTCCGCATGGCAGACTCGGGCTTTTACATCATCGGCCCAGCGGAGGCGGTGGGTGATGTGATCGAGTACACGGCAGACATCGGCTCACGCGTGATCGTGGATCAGGTGACGTTCACGCCGGGGCCAGAGGGGCAGTTCATCTTCACGGGTGAGAGGCCACATAGTGTGCGCGTGCAGACGACGGGCGGGCAGCGGCTGATCCACCCTGGTGGGCGGCACGCACGCGGCGCAGCGTGTCGGTTACTGAGCAGATAGATGGTAGGTGGCTGCTGCGTGCGGGCTCCTGGGTGCCGCGCGGCGTGGTGAGCCCCATCCCCTCCCGCATCACCATCCCCTGTGTGCTGCTGGGCTGTGAGCTGGGGATAGACCGGAGGCCGACGCAGCGATGGATGGAGCTGCTGCGGCAAAATGGCGGCGTCTTTCGACCTCATGAGATGCCGCCGATGCATAGTCTATGGCTCAGTGATGCCGCCGCTGCTGCACATGATCTGCCGTCTGAAATGAGTGAGATGGTGACGTATGCATTGGCGCATGGATGGCCGGTTTTTCGCCACGCGGCGCTGGATGTGTGCCGTGATGAGCGGCTGCGAGTGCTCCAAGCCATCACCAGTCTGCAACGCGGCGGTGCCGAGCGCTTAGCGCTGAATCTGCATGAGTGGCTGCCACGCCATGATGTGGCGAGTGTGCTGCTGACACTCGGCACGGCCGGGCGGGCCACTTTTCCGGTGCCTGCGGATGTCATCGCACGCCAGACGCCGCCGGATGCGGTCATTCGTAGTGAGGAAATCCACCGCGCCCTGCGTGAAACTGGTGCGGATGTGCTGCACGGACATCTCATTGACGGAGATACACTCAGCCGTGTCGATGCAGCGGTGCCGATGATGGTTACTTTTCACAATCAGCGCCTAGGTTGGCCGGAGGAGATCGAAAAGCTCACCACACGGCCCAAGACGCTTCTACTAGGATGCTCCCAAGCCGTCACGGACGAGATGGAGGCCTATTTCCCGCAGATGCAGGTGCGCACGGTGTGGAATGGCATTTCGCCGCCAACGCCGCATGCACATGAAAAAGGGGATCGCTTACGAATCGCTGCGGTGGCCAATCCACGGCCCCAAAAGCGACTGCCCATGCTCATGGACGTGCTGGCGCTGCTGCCAGGGGCTCGCCTCTCTATCGCGGGTGAGGCCTCCACTCGCCATCCCGATGCGCAGCGTGAGGTGGAGCTCTGCCGTGAAAAAAGCCGCCAATATGGCCGTGAGGCCGATGTGGAGTGGTTAGGCGCGGTGGAGGACATCCCATGCTTGCTCGCACGCGTGGATGTTTTTGTCTCGACGAGCCTGCATGAGGGCATGAGCCTCGCGCAGCTCGAAGCGGTGGCTTGTGGCGTGCCTGTCGTGTGTACGGATGTCGGCGGTGCCTCGGACATCGCACGGCGGCATCCGGGAATGATGCGCATCCTGCCTGTGGATGCCACCACAGCGGATTTCGCAGCGGCGATCCGTGAGATGGCACCTCAGCGCCGCTCCAGTGGCTCACTCGCGCCAGATTTCACCGCCGAGGTCATGGCCGCTCGCCATGCTTTTTTGGCGCATGCGATGCTCATCGCGTCGGAGAAGCCGCGCTGCGGCCTGATGCTGGTGACGAACCATTTTTTCACCGGTGGTGCTCAATCTAGCGCGAGGCGGCTACTGCGTCACATCGGCATCCCAGCCCGTGCTGTGGTGCTGCAGGAGCCGGAGGCCTCCCCTGGCAGTGAATCGCTCCGCGCCGCAGGAATCGAGGTGCTCTCACTCTCTCCGACGGGGACATGTGACGCGGCGGTGGCCCTCCGCCCATTGCTCCAGGACCTCGCAGCGCGGCCACCACAGCTTGTTTTATTTTGGAATGTGATCCCTGAATACAAAATCCTGCTCGCTGAGGCGATGCACCGCATTTCGGTGTTGGACGTGAGTCCTGGAGAGATGTTCTTCACCTCGCTGGAGCGATATTTTTACCGACCACGGCCTGGATGGCCCGATCAGGATGCTGCGGCTTACGGACAGCGTTTGAGCGCTGTGATAGTGAAGCATGAAAGCGAGTTGGTGCAGGCGAAGGCGACGCTGCGATGTCCTGTCGTCCGTCATATTCCCAATGGCGTGCCGCTGCGATCTTTCCAAACCGAGCCTGAAGGCACCGAGTGGACGCTAGGCACTGCGGCACGTCTGCATCCGCACAAACGCATCGAGGATCTAATCGCCGCTTTTCGCCAAGTGCATGCGCAGTGCCCCCAGGCACGACTGCGCATCGCTGGGGGGCCAGATGGAGGTCAGGAGGCTTATGCAGAGGCCTTGCGAGTCACCGCGCAGGATCTGCCCATCGAGTGGTGTGGTGAGTTGAGTGAACTGGGCGCTTTTCACGATTCCGTGTGCCTCTTTGTGATGATCTCAGAGCCTGCTGGCTGTCCGAACGCCTCACTCGAAGCGATGGCCTCCAGCCTGCCGATCATCGCCACAGACGTCGGTGGTGCCCGTGAGCAAATCGAGCACGGCGTCAATGGCTTGCTGGTGCCCGCGAGGGATGATGCCGCGCTCGCCACGGCGATGCTCACACTGCTGCATGATGCGGAGAAACGTGCGAGCATGCGGAAGGCGGCACATGAGCGAGCGGGCAGACTTTTTAGCATCGAGCGAATGGTGGCCGACTATCGGCGGGTCTGCGACTTGGAGTAATGCCGCCATTGCTAGTTCGTGATCTGCGCCTAGTCTCAGGCCCTTCCTTTTTCCCTCCCCAAGCAAGACGCATGCGCTTTCGCAACCTCACCCGCCGCCGCGAGATCGGCGCTAATTGTTACCTTCTCGAATCTGGCGATGCCCGCGTGGTCTTGGACTCAGGTATGCACCCCAAAAAGGCGGGTTATGCCGCGACGCCGGATTTTGGCCCACTGCATGACAATGCGGCAAAGGCGATCTTCATCACCCATGCTCACCACGACCACATCGGCTCGCTGCAGGTGCTGCAGCGGCGGCAGCAGGAGGCTCCTGTGATTATGACGGAGGTCACGGGTGAGCTTTCTAACGCCATGCTGCACAACTCCGTCAATGTGATGACGAAGCAGCGTGAGGAGGACAGCATCCGTGAGTATCCGCTCTTCACACACCGCGAGCTCGATGGCATCCGTAGAACATGGATCTACCGCGACACGGATCGCGCCTTTGAGGTGCCGGATACCGACATGGAGGCGACGATGTTCGATGCGGGGCACATCTTGGGCTCCACGGGCATTTTGATCCGCGAAGGCGGCAATACGCTGTTTTACACCGGAGATGTGAATTTTGAGGCGCAGACGATTTGCCGCGCGGCGGACTTCCCGACGAGCGGGATTGATGTTTTGATCACGGAGACGACACGCGGTGATCATGCCCGGCCTGCGGATTACAGCCGCAAAGGCGAAAAAGAGCGTCTCGCATCCGTCATTCGTGAAACGTATGAGGCAGGTGGCGCGGTGCTGATCCCGGTTTTTGCGCTGGGAAAGACGCAGGAGGTGATGCTGATGCTGCATGAGCTTTTGGAAGAAGGACTGATCCCGCAGTGCCCGCTCTTCATGGGTGGTCTGAGCACGAAGATCACCGTGCTCTATGATCACTACGCAGCTCGCAGCCGCCGGAGTTACCCTGGTTTTCAGATCCTGGAGGACATCAAAATGCTCACGCCACGCAAGCGCGGCCGCACGGACCTCACGGCGAACGCACGCTGCATCTACGCGCTCTCCAGCGGCATGATGACGGAGCACACGGCGAGCAATCAGTTCGCGTGGAAGTTCCTGGATAATCCGCGCAATGCCATCTGCTTCGTGGGTTACACCGATCCAGACTCTCCAGGCTACAAAGTGCGCCACGCGAAGGAGGGCGACCTGATCAAGCTGGCCGCCGATCTGCCGCCCGTGCCGCTGCGCTGCCGAGTGGAGAGCTTTGACCTCAGTGCGCACGCCACGCGTGAGCAGATCGCGGATTACGTGGAGAAAGTACGGCCCAAAAAGCTGCTACTGGTGCATGGGGAGGACCCTGCGCAGATGTGGTTCACGAATCGCTTCCGCGAGAGCATCCCTGATACCGAGATCATCCGCCCAGAGATGCATCAGCCCGTGGATCTGTGGTGATTCAGGGATGATGTGAGTCTGCATGATTCACTTGGCACTCGGACTCTAACCGCGCACGGTGCTGCATGCCTAATGAGTCTCCATCTGCCCTCCAGCCCGTGTTTGAAGCACGCGGGCTGCGAAAGGTGTACCACACTGGTGAGCTAGATGTGGTGGCGCTGCATGGTGTGGACCTCGCACTACGAAGTGGTGAGCTGGTGGTGCTGCTAGGAGCCTCTGGCAGCGGGAAATCGACGCTGCTGAACATCCTCGGCGGGCTCGATACGCCCACGGCAGGTGCCTTGCGCTACAAAGGCTGGGATCTCGGTGGCGATGAGCGTGCACTGACGCTTTTCCGCCGGAATTGCGTGGGCTTTGTCTTCCAGTTCTACAATCTCATCCCCAGCCTCACCGCGCGGGAGAATGTGGCGCTGATCACCGAGATCGCCCCGGACCCGATGCGGCCCGAGGAAGCGCTGGAGATGGTGGGCCTGGGGCACCGCATGGACCACTTCCCCTCCCAGCTCAGTGGCGGCGAGCAGCAGCGTGTGGCCATCGCCCGTGCCATCGCGAAAAAGCCGGAGGTGCTGCTCTGCGATGAGCCCACCGGTGCTCTGGATGTCACCACCGGCATCACCGTGCTGGAGGCCGTAGAGCGCATCAATCGTGATCTCGGCACACTCACCGTCGTCATCACACATAATGCCGCGATGGCTGACATGGCAGACCGCGTGCTGCATCTCAGCGATGGAAAAATCATCCAGGAAAAGCACAACGCGGTGCGATTGCCTGCCAGTGGGCTGAAGTGGTGAGTGCGTCGATCAACTTACTCGCTCGTAATAGCGGAATTCCAGCTCGCCCATTCTCTCGATGACCTCTTTGAGGCCGAACAGATGCTCAAAGGGCGGTAGAAGCACATCCCCGTCGTAGTCCTGATCGATGTAGGTCAAGTAGAGCCCGTCGCAGCGTGGTAGCAGCTCCTCGAAAACACGAGCACCGCCGATGACGAAGACAGTATCCTTTTCGCACACGGATGGCAGCTCGCTGGCATCCCGGATGACGGTCACGCCTTCACGCGGTGCCATGGTACTGCTGAGGACGATGTTTTGGCGGCCTGGCAGCGGCTTGCCGATGGAGTCAAAGGTGGCGCGGCCCATGAGGATGGGATGGCCGAGCGTGGTGCGCTTAAAAAACTTCAAATCCTCTGGGTAATGCCACGGCAGCTTTCCCTGGCGTCCGATGACGCGGTTTTTGGACATGGCGACGATGGCGAGGAGTCTCATAAGGGCGGCTTTTTCGCTACGGTGGATCGCAGCAGGTTCAAGCGATGCTTCCACTTCATTCGGTGTAGCCCTTTGGCATGCGTAGGCCCATGCGCTGCTCGTTCGGGTAATATTTCTCGCGGTGAAAGCGGCGGTGGCCCACAGGATCATAGCGCAGCCACATGGTATCGAGCTTCTCCTTTGTCTCATTGCTGCATGAGCTCAGAGTGAGGAGAAGGCAGAGCCCCTGGAGCAGGTTGTGCCGTGTGAATTTATGCATCGGCCTTCTTCTTCGCTTTTCCTTTGCCTTTCCCCTTCTTTTTCGGCTTTTCTGCGCTGGGGGTGTTTTTTGTCGGCATGGGGGCCTGGATGGCTTCACGCCAGTTTTTGAGCTTGGAGTGCAGTTCGGCAGCTTTTTCAGCTTTTTCGGCAGCGAGGTTCTTCGACTCGCCGATGTCATCTTGGAGGTTGTAGAGCTCTAGGCGGCCATCTTCGAGAAATTCCATCAATTTCCAGTCTCCGACCTCGATGAGGCTCACCGGCGTGGTGCGCCAGGTATTGTTCCCAGCACCGAGATAGCCTGGGAAGTGCTGGAAGATGGCCTCACGCTTCAAATGGGCCGCTGGATCGCGGAAGAGAGCGACAAGACTCTCGCCATCGAGCGGCTGTGTGCTCGGTGGCGGTGCAGCATGGGCGATCTCGGCCAGTGTGGGCAGGATATCGACATGGATGGTGGGCACGTCGCAGCTCGATCCTGCCTGGGTGACGCCGGGCCAGCGCACGATGAAGGGCACGCGGGTGCCACCTTCATACAGGCTGCCTTTGCCACTGCGCAGCGGTGCATTGTCCGTGGTATCGCCGCCGCTTTTGATGCCCTCCCGCGTGTAGCCACCTACGCCGCCATTGTCGCTGGTGAAGATGAGCACGGTATTCTCCGCCAGCTTCAGCTCATCGAGCGTCTGCATCACACGCCCCACGCTCTCGTCCACACTGGCGATCATGGCGGCGTAGCGCGGATCATGGTGACCACCTGCGGCGGGCTTGTCTTTGAATTTGGCGATCCATTCTTCCTTTGCCTGGATGGGGGAGTGCACGCCGAAGTGCGGTAAGTAGAGGAAGAAAGGCCCGTCTTTGTGTCGCGTGATGAAATCGACCGCTTTGTGAGTGAGGAAGTCCGCGAGGTACTCGCCCTCCGGGTATTCGGTCTTGGGATTGGTGTTGAAGTCGAAATGCTTTCCCATGGAGACGATCGCTTCGTCAAAGCCGCGCTTGCCAGGATGTTGGTCGCCTTTTTCGCCGAGATGCCACTTCCCGAACATGCCCGTGGCGTAGCCCGCCTGCTTCAGCACCTGCGGCAGGATCATGCGGTCCAGCGGTAGCTCCGTAACATTATCCACCGGCCGCAGCGGGCGCATGCTCCAGTCAAAGCGGTCGGTGCCACCGACGGTGTACACGCCAGTGCGGGCTCCGTATTGACCGCTCATGAGTGCCGCACGGGTAGGCTGGCAGTTTTGGCAATGGTGATGCCGGGTGAGCTTCATCCCCTGTGCGGCGAGCCGGTCAATGTGCGGCGTCTCGTAATACTTCGAGCCAAAGCTGGCCAAATCCGTCCAGCCCAAGTCATCTGCCATAATGAAGATGATATTCGGCGGCCGATCTGCGGCGAAAACAGCGAGCGGGAGGAGAAAGAGAAACGCGAGGAGCTTCATGCTCCCCGGTGAACGGGAGGCATGGGCGAAAGTTACGCCGAAAGCGCAGGATTACTCCTCGCCGAGGGCATCATCAGATGCCTCTGCCTCGATCTCGGGCTCGACTTCCTCCTGCTCCTTTTTCTTGCCGCGCTTTTTCTTGCCGCCGGCATTGCGTAGAGCTTTCGGAATCGGGTCTTCCTTCTTCTGGAGGGCGCGGCGCAGCTTCCGTAGGGCGATGTTCTGGAGCTGGCGGATACGCTCACGCGTGACGCCGAATTCCTGGCCGACCTCTTCGAGCGTGCGCGGCTTTTGGCCGCTGAGACCGAAACGGGCCTCGATGATCTTCAGCTCGCGTGCATCGAGCACGGTGAGCAGGCCATCGAGCTGGCCGTGCATGTTTTTGTGGCTGAGGAGTTCGAAAGGCGTGAGCGCATTCTCATCACCGACGATTTCACCGAATTCGGTGCTGTCGTCTTCGCTGATCGGCGCATCGAGCGAGGCTGGGCGCATGCTGGCGACCTTGAGCTGGCTGAGTTTCGCACGGTCGATACCGATTTCCTCAGACAGCTCGTCATCCGTGGGCTCACGACCGAGTTCCTCGGACATGGCCATGGCGACGCGGCGCATCTTGCTGATCTTGTCCACCATGTGGACAGGCAGACGGATAGTCTTGGATTGATTGGCTAGGGCCCGCTTGATGGACTGCTTGATCCACCAGGCGGCGTAGGTTGAGAGCTTGCCACCCTTATTCGGGTCGAAGCGCTCCACGGCCTTCATCAGGCCGATATTGCCCTCCGAGATGAGGTCTAGCAGTGGTAGGCCGTAGTTTGCGTAGTCTTGGGCGATCTTCACCACGAGGCGCAGATTTGCGCGGATCATGTGGGAGCGTGCCTCGGGGTCGCCGCGCTTGATGCGCTCGGCGAGTTCGACCTCCTGCTCAGGTGTCAGCAAGTCGGTCTTGCCGATTTCACGCAGGTAGATCTTTATTCCTCCATCGAGTTCCATGTTGAGATGTCTTTCTGATTAACGGTGCAAAGGGGTAAATCTTTGCCCTCCCGCCAGACGCGGGGGGCAAACAGTCTAACTGAGATCGCGGGACTCTGCGCGGACTTTTTGGAGGAAAATGGGGCTGAAAACAGCAGAAGGCGGGCGCAGGCCGGAAAACAGCCCTCGTTCAACGAAAGTTTATGCCCCTAGTCAATCATGATTTCTGAAAATTATCACAAAAACCTCAAAAAGGGCTCCTTTTCGGCCTGATGGCCCGGTTCGGGGATGATTGGGCACTTCATCGGTTCCAAACTGGCAGGAAAGGCCTGTGGCGACTGAACCCAAAATTACTCGGAGGCCTTCCATACTCTCTGGGTGTAGGATTCAGCGCGTTGCCTTTTTTCCTGAACCCTACTATCCTGGTACTATGAGTGCCATCGCTGAACGTATCGACCGACGCCTAAGCCAACTGCCCCCCCAGCGGGCGGAACGGTTGGAGTATTTATTGATCGGACTTCTCGAGTATATGGAACCCGAGACAGCCCCAGACTCAGGCGCGGAAGATGCCGACAAACGCCGTGAACAGGGTATGGCTGCGCTCAGTCGCATCGCTGCCCGAGGTGGTATCGCAGGTATCTCTGATCCACTAGCCTGGCAGCGTGAACAGCGGGCGGATCGCCCTCTTCCCGGACGTGATTCATGAGACTCCTGGACAGCAATCTCGTGATCTACGCCGTTCAGCCTGCCAACGAGTGGCTGCGGGTGGAGATCACATCTCAACCATTTGCCGTGTCACAAGCAACGCGGATAGAGGTCCTGGGCTGGCACAAGTTGACGCCGGAAGATCAGAGGGACCTGGAAGAATTTCTCGCCACCGGCACGCGGCTATCCATAACCGACACTGTGGCTGACAAGGCCGTCGAGCTGCGCCAGCAAAAGAAGATGACTCTTGGTGATGCCTTCATTGCCGCCACAGCATTGCTTCATGACCTTGAACTCGGAACCCGAAACACGGATGATTTCAAACACATCTCGGGGCTTCGTCTGTTCAACCCATTCGAAAAAATGCCCTGAGGACACCGTCAAAGCACTGCCAATCGAATCACTTCACCGGCACCCACTGTGCCGCGTCGATGATCACATGACCGGTGGTGCCTTCGTTGCGGATTTCTAGCCAGCCGGTTTTGCCGGACTCGAAGTGGAAGGTGCCGAGGGGTAGCAGGTTGTGCTTCTCGGTGGGCTTGTCCTTCTGGTTTACGATCACGGTCTTCTCACCCTCAGCGTGGTGGATGATGACGGGGATGTTTTCGGCCCGATTCCCGAGTGCGGTGTAGGCGATGGCCACGCGATATTGGCCTGCGGCGGGCAGATTGGGCGTAAAGCGGGCCTTTTGCTCGCCTTTGAGGCTGTCGCTGTCATGGCGGTAGCCTTGGCCGACGAAACCAGGCGTGGTGTGGCCTTCAGAGCTGAAGCCGGTCAGATCAGCCTCGCTGTCATCGACGACGATGCCGCCGAGTTGCTCCTTGGTGATGGCTGCGTGCTCGGGCATCGGCGGAGACTCAAAATCGAGCATCTGACCGTCAGCGAGGAGCTTTTCTTTGAGCTTCGCGTAGTCGAGCTTTTGCAGCTCGACGCCGTTTTCGATGGCGAGGACGGCGGCTGTGGCGGCGCTTTGGCCCATGACCATGAAGACGGGCTCCATGCGGATGCTGCCATACGAGATGTGGCTGGCGCTCAGGCACACGGGCACGAGCAGGTTCGTGCATTGCTCGGCCTTCGGCGTGATGCTGCGGTAGCTGATCGGATACGGACGCACGCCGATCTGGATATCGCCTTCGTTGCGGGCAAAGCCCTCCGCTGTGACGTAGCGCTGCGTGTGGTGGCTATCCATGTTATAGGCACCCATGCCGACGCTGTCTTCGACGATGACGCGACGCTTGCAGTTCTGCTCGCTCATGACGTAACCGCCGATCAGGCGGCGGGCTTCACGCACATACATCTGGCGAGGCCAGTTGCCGTTGTCGGTGAACTCATCTTTCGCCAGTCCCCACTGCGAGTAGTAGGCGCGGATTTTCTCTGGAACACGCGGATGATTGGCGAGCGTCCACAGGAGGCCTTTTTGATAGTCTTCGTGGGCTTTCCAAATCTTCGCTCGGATCGCGTAGTCGCCGTTCGGGTAATCGTAATTCATGCCGATCATGTCGGTGCTGAAGGCAAAGTTGTTATTCGTGTCCGTTTTGCGGTTCGGCATCGGCGTGGGAGCCCACGGGTGGCGCGGATCACCAGCCTCGCAGTTGCGCAGCAGCAGCTCGAACTGCTTTTCATCATAATTTTCCGGCTTGGGGAAAGGGACGCGGTTGGAATCGTCGTCCGTGTTGCACATGCGGAAATTGTAGGCCTGGATGCGGTGGTCGCCGTCGCCATCCTTGCCCTCTGGCATCGGCGTGACGCCCCACAGTAGCCCGCTGCTCGGATCGCCCGGTTTCACATACGGATCGACGTTTTTGATGAACTGATGATGCTTCGCTCCGGCCATCTGGAGGCCGTTGATCGTTTCGCCATACTGCGAATTCGGCTCACGCCCGACATGGTAGCTCACTCCGGCCTTTGCCATGAGATCGCCCTCGTAGCTGGCGTCGATGAACATGGCTGCCTCGAACTCCTTGCCGCTCTCCATGATGATTTTCGTGATCTTTGCGCCTTCTTTGACCACGCCCTTCTTCAAATCGAGCCGCTCACCGAACACGACGGTGACTTTGTCCTTCACCTTCGCCAGCATCGCGTCGTAAATCTCCGTCGCCGCGTGTGGTTCGAAGGTCCACATCGTCGTCTCGGTGCTGGAGTTGCCATGCGGACGCTTGGCGTAGTATTGATCGCGGGTCTGCTGCTTCCACTTCGAGGCGTCGGCGTAGTAGGTGAAGACATTGGCATAAAACTCACGCGAGATGCCACCGATGGCCTTTTTGTTGCCGATGTCCGTCGCTCCGAGACCGCCTGTGGTCAGGCCGCCGAGAAATTTCGTCGGTTCGATCAAAATGGCCGTTTTGCCCATCCTCGCCGTCTGTATGGCAGCGGTGACTCCGCCAGAGGTGCCGCCGTAAATGACCACATCCGGCGCGGCGACGGCCTGGAGGGCTAAAAGAGCGAAAATCGACGTAGAAAGCAGTTTCATGGACCAAAGAGAACGCACGAAATCCAGCCTTTGCGCCAGAAAAGGAGCAAGAAAAAATTGCCCTGTAGCTCCCAGATCATTTAGGATGCTGCATGGCCCAGGCAATCATGAACCCCGAAGAGGTCCGTCGTTTCGCGGCGGAGCTCAAACGCTTCAATACCGACATGCAGCAGCGTGCTTCCTCGCTGCAAAGCCGCTTCGCAGCCCTCGGTGAGACTTGGCAGGACGCCGAGCACGAAAAATTCGGTGCCGAATTCCTCACCACCATGAAAACGATCAAAAAATTCATGGAAATGAGCGAGCAGCACACCCCCTTCCTCCTGCGCAAAGCACAGAGGATCGAGGACTATCTCAATCAACGCTGAGGCATCGAACCATGGCCGACCAAGCCCGCATCTCCAATCTCGACGCCATCGAGGCCTTTCGTTCGGCGCTGATCGTCTTCATCGCGAAGGCGCGGCAGTCGCTCGATCAGGCGCAGGATGCCGTCAAAAAAACGCGCGGCTGGCTACAAACCGAGCAGCCGCAGTACTGGACTGCGCAGATCAAGGCGCGGCAGAAGCGCCTCGATCAAGCGAACGCCGAGCTCATGTCCGCACGCATGTCCGAGTTCGTGGAAAGCCCCACCGTGCAGCAAATGGCCGTGCGCAAATGTCGCTATGCCCTGGAAGAAGCGCAGCAGAAGCTGGAGCGCACCAAGCACTGGGCACGCGACTACGACCGCAGTGTCGATCCACTTTCCCGAAAGCTCGACGGCCTTCGCGACTACCTCGACAACGACCTCGCCCGCGCTGTCTCCTTCCTCACAGAAATCCTGAAAATCCTCACCGCCTATTCCGAGGCCCACGCACCTTCTGCCGCCCCGATGGTGGAGCATAACCCACAATCCGCCACCGACTCCCCACCATGAATCTCACTCAGACCACTCGCGAGCTCTCCGAGCGCTGGCATGCTACCAAGGCGCATTGGCGTGACGGCAAAGCCATCGAATTTGAAAAACTCTACCTCGAACCTCTCCCTGGACTTGTCAGCAAAGCCGGTGCGATGATGAACGAACTCGAAAACCTCCTCCGCAAGATCCGCAAAGACTGTGAGCAAACCAACTGACCTCCGCGCCTCGCGCATTCTCCAGCTTCATACCACGCTCCGAGACACCTCCGCCGACTTCGCCCGGCGCAGTGAGACCATCGCCCGTGAGGTCCGTGCCCGGCGCTATACCGCCGAGCAGAATCACCTCCACCAGGCTGAATCCCTCGATGCCCAGGCTGCCGCGCAGGCTGCTGAGACCGCTGCGCAGTGGCAGGGGCATCTCGATACCGTGCTGGCACGCCATGCGGCACGCGACACGGCCTTTCAGCGCTACCAGCACCGCATCGAGCGTGACATGCCCTCTTTGATGCAAAAGGAGCGCGAGCGCTGGCTCGGTCGGCAGCAGATGCGCCGCATCCATGCCCAGTCTGCGCTGAAAAAAGCGCTCGCTCAGATACAGGTCTTCTCTGCGCCGCTCGCAGATCGGCTCACTGCGGCCAAAGGCCGGCTACTCGCCGTGTTAAAAGCCACGGGCGGAAAACTCACACGCCAGGGAGATGTCACCCCTTCCGCCATCGCTCTGAGCGACATCCCAGCCCGTGTCGAGAGCATCGAGGCCCAAGCTGCGGACTACGAGGCAAAGCTCGCCACCCAGAGCGGCGGCTTGTTGAAAATGTTTAGCAAATCGCCCGTCGATCTGCATCAGCTCAGTGCCTCTGTGCATGATTACGAGACCGCTGTGGCCGAGCTCAATGCCGCCACCGATGCCGCCAACGCGGAGGCACAGGCCCTCTATGATGCCGAGGACGCCATCGTCAGCGCAGAGTGGAATCGTGCCGATGAGATCGCTCAGAAATACAAAGCGGATATGCTGCATCGCAATGCTACGCAGCTCCCGCGCATGCTGACGCTCAATGACCGCCTGCGGCAGCGCAGTGCCTCACACGTCGAGGCCCAAAAAGCCGCCCACCTCGCTGAACTGGCTGCGCCTGCTGCCGAGACGCGGAATGCCGCCATCGCCAAGCATGAGGACTGGCTCGCGGCCTACGATGCCGCATCGAAAAAGCGCTGGATCGACCTAGAAACCGAATGGGACGCGAAAATCCCGTCCTTGCTCGCCCAGGTCGACGAAACGGCTGCATTCCCCGCCGCTGCGTGGAGCAGCGATTTCACGCCGAGCAGCACGTTTCCGCCTCACAGCCGATTCGCGACCCTGAATCTCGATTTGAGCCATGAAACCGCCGTTTTCGCCAAGGACACGCCGCTCTCGCTCGATGGCCACGAGCACGTTTCCTTGCCACTGGCACTCACCTTCCCGCATGAGGGCTCCCTGCTCATCGAAACCGATGATGACGGTGGCAAATGGGTGCCGGAGGTGATGAATAGTCTCATCTTCCGCATCCTCAGCACCGCACCTCCGGGGAAAGCGCACTTCACCATCATCGACGCCGTCGGCCTGGGTCAAAACTTCGCCGGATTGATGCATCTGGCTGATTACGAGCCTGCGCTGATCAATCGCCGCATCTGGACGCAGCGTGACCACATCGAAGAGCGCCTCCAGGAGCTCAATGAGCACGTGGAAAAGGTCATCCAGATGTACCTGCGCAACGAATACGCCACCATCACCGAGTACAATGAGCAAGCCGGCAGCGTGGCGGAGAAATACCACTTCCTCGTCATCGCCGGATTGCCCGCTGGATTCAGCGAATCGGCCATGTCGCGACTGAAGAGCATCCTCGCCAGCGGGCCGCGCTGCGGGGTTTTCGTGCTCGCGCATTGGGATCGCCGCCAGGCGCTGCCAGAGGGCCTCACGGTGGAAGATCTGCGCAAGCACTGCGTGCGCATCGTTCGTGAAAAGGGCGTCGTCAGCTTTGGCGGCATCTCCACGCTCACGCTCGATCCTTTCATCAGCGACGACATTGCCGCCGACCTCGCGCATCAGATCGGGCAGGCCAGCATCGACTCAAACCGCGTGCAGGTGCCGTTTTCCGTCGTCGCACCGAAGGAGATGTGGAGTGAAAGCACCACCAACGAGCTGCGCATCGCCATCGGCCGCACCGGAGCCACCAAGCTGCAAATGCTCGCCATCGGCAAAGGCACCAAACAGCATGCCTTGCTCGCCGGTAAGACCGGTTCCGGTAAATCGACGCTGCTGCACATCATCATCACAAATCTGGCGCTCACATGCAGCCCGGATGAGATCGAGTTCTACCTCATCGACTTCAAAAAAGGCGTCGAGTTCAAGTGCTACGCCGATGCCCGGCTGCCGCACGCCAAAGTCATCGCCATCGAAAGCGACCGCGAGTTTGCCCTCAGTGTGCTGCAACGCATCGACGAAGAATTGAAACGCCGTGGCGAGCTGTATCGCAAACTCGGCGCTCAAGATTTGGCCGGTTACAAAAAAGCCGGCGGCACGGAGCCGATGCCGCGCAGCATGCTCATCATCGACGAATTCCAGGAATTCTTCGTCGAGGACGACTCCGTCGCTCAAGGTGCCGCACTGCTGCTCGACCGCATCGTGCGCCAGGGCCGTGCGTTCGGCATTCATGTCTTCCTCGGCTCCCAAACGCTCGGCGGTGCCTACACGCTCGCCCGAACGACTTTGGGTCAAATGGTCATCCGTATCGCTTTGCAGTGCAACGAGGCCGATGCCGCTCTCATTATGGACGAGGGCAACACAGCAGCCCGCATGCTCTCACGGCCCGGTGAAGGCATCTACAATGACGCGGCGGGTGCTTTGGAGGGCAATTCGCCTTTCCAAGTCGTCTGGCTCACGGATGAAGAACGCGACGAAAACCTCGCCAAAGTGGCCGCACTGGCCCAGACACGCGGATTCGGCAAAAAACGCCCCATCGTGTTCGAAGGCAACATGCCCGCCGATGTCCGCGACAACGTCCTGTTGGCCGCCGCACTCGAAAATCCGCCCGCAAAGGCCCCTGCCGATCCACGCGTGTGGTTGGGCCTGCCGAATGCGATCAAAGGCCCCACGGATGCTCTTTTCCCACGTCAGAGTGGCCGCCATCTGCTCCTCGTCGGACAGAACGATGAAGCCATCGCCGCGATCATGGGCCTAGCGATGATCGGAATGACGGCGCAGCATCCCCGCGACAAAGCGCCTGCCTTTTATCTCATCCACAGTGCCCTCGCTGAGACACCGGACTTCGACTTCCTCGAAGCCGCCGCCGCACGGAGTCACGCGAAGATCACACAGGGGCACGAAGCCCCCGATTTCATCAGCGAAGTACACGCTGAGATGAAACGCCGCAGTGATGAGGGCAGCGCAGGCGATGCGCCCATCTTCCTGCTCATCCACGGCCTGCAAAAGTTCCGCAAACTGCGCTACGAAGAAGATTTCTCTTTCGGCGGCGACGATTCGCCGAAGCCCGGCAACCAACTCAACGAGATCATCAACGAAGGTCCACCGCTGGGCATCCATCTCATCACCAGCCTCGACACGCTGAACAACATCCAGCGCTGCCTCAGCCGCAAAGCGCTGAGCGAGCTCGGCATGCGTGTGCTCTTCCAAATGAGCGCGAATGATTCCGCGAGTTTGATCGACTCACCGAAAGCAGGCTCACTCGGCCTGAATCGCGCGCTTTTTTACAGCGAGCACGAGTCGCGGATGGAGACATTCAGGCCTTTTGCGCTGCCTAGCCCGGAGTGGGTGACTGAGGTGTGATGATCTGGGTGACTCTATTCAATCAGAATGAATTCATTTCCTCCACGCCACATTTGCATTGCAGGATCGCTGTTGATTGCAGCAGCGGTAGGTTCTGTGACGGAGATGCTAGTTTCGTGGAGCAAAGGAGGGTTGAACCTCAATTTAGGCTTCTTGGCGATGCCAATTGGCTACGGGCTTTTGATAGGTCGCCCAATTTCACGAAAACTGGCACTCTTTTTCTCAGGCATTGCATTACTTTTTATCGGAGCAGGCGGCCTTTGGCTTTTTCTGACTTCGTTCGCTCTTCCTTATCCAGATTCGAATTTCTTCGTGATCGAATGGTCCATTATAGCTGCATGCTGCTTGTATGTTTTTATCGTCTTAATCACCAAACAGCATCGAGAATGGTTTGAGGCCACAAAAGCGGAGAATCCCCCATTGAAGTCTTTTTGCTGGTCTGTGGCAGTCGTGACAGCAGTCCTACACATTACAACAAAGACACTGCTATGGTGGACGGAGGAGACTCTTAGCCAAGTTTACTCGATCCACACCAAGGTCACGCCCTACAACATTAAGACCGGAGAAGGACTTAAATCGCTCTCCTTTGAGAGCGCTCAAATTAAGTCCGAGGTGCATGGCAAGGTTAGGATGCCCAAACTGAGTGTCTCATCCCAAAGTGGGGGAGAGGGCATGGAACTTGAGTTCTCCGGCGTAGCCGTTCAGCCAGTCACTGTCACGCTCAAATCTGAAGGCTATCAAGCGAACCCCATCATTCTGAATGCGGAAACCGAAAGTGAGCTGCGCATTCCCATGCAACCACTTGAGCCAGCCTTACCCCAGTCGTCCAACTAACCCCAGTCCGTCAGTTTCATAAGGCTGATCACGCATTTGCAATGATTGGCGGCGATTTTGGGCACCATAGGAAGTTCCTGGACTATAGGCGCAGCAGCAGCTCGGCACCATTCGGTCAGGGCGGGCGACGACTTGAAGATGCAGTTCGGTGGTGGTTTCGCTGGAGACTGTTGCAGCGGTATTGGCGGCGGTGGGGGCGCTCTCGTTTCTGACGGGTAGCACGACATCCATGCTGCGCTAAGAGGAGGATTTCTCCTTCGGCGGCGATGACAGCCCGAAGCCCGGTAACCAACTCAACGAAATCATCAACGAAGGCCCACCGCTAGGTATCCATCTCATCACCAGCCTCGACACGCTCAACAACATCCAGCGCTGCCTCAGCCGCAAAGCCCTGAGCGAGCTCGGCATGCGCGTGCTCTTCCAAATGAGCGCCAACGATAGCGCCAGCCTCATCGACTCCCCCAAAGCCGGCTCCCTCGGCCTGAATCGTGCACTGTTTTACAGCGAGCACGAGTCACGGATGGAGACATTCCGGCCGTTTGCGCTGCCTAGCCCGGAGTGGGTGACGGAGATGCCGTAGGCGCTGAAAACAATCTATTCGCCCTAGCTTGCCGAGGGGGTCATTCGTCCTTTTGCGAAGGAAGAATGAGCCTACGGATGTCAGTGAATGGCGGAGGCGATGATGAGGCAGATGCCGAGGGCGGCGGCTCCGACGACGATGGCGAGGGCGATGTTTTTTTCTTCGACGAGTTGCTTCCAGAGGTCGTAGGGCGTGAGCTTGTCCACGATGATGAAGCTGACGATGAAGATGACGACGCCGAGTAGGGCGTAGATGAAGGAGTTGAGCAGGATGGTGGTGTCCATGTGGGTTGTGGGAGGTGCGGGGTTATTTGTGAAAGCCACTGCCGAAGGACCAGCCGCCGCTGCTGCTGGAGATGGCTGGACGGTAACGGTAGCTGGTGCTGTGGATGGCGGAGCGGTTGGAGCTACTCTGGAGGATGCTCCAGCCGCGTGTGTTCGCGAGGGCGAGGTAGCCGCAGGCGAGGATGCTGAGGGTGTTGTAGATGGGGTGTTTCATGAGTCTGCGGTGATCGGCGATTCAGTCATCACTGGAGGCGGTGGCGTAGGGGCTGAAGTCGCTCTCCATCCAACGTTGTTTTTCAAAGGTTGAGGGACGTAGGCGGACCCAAATGGGCCAGAGACAGATGAGGCCGAGCCCGAGCCAAAAATTTGACCAAAAGAGGCCTCCACGCTCGATGGTGAGTCGTGCGGAGGTCATGGGAAGGGAGGCGGAGGCATCTGGCTCAAAGCGCAGGTAATATTTTCCTGCGGGGATGGCTGGGAGGATGATTTTGGCGGTTTGTTCTTCGAGCTGGCCGCTGTGATTGCTCATGGGTAGCGTGACGGGCACGGTGGCCTGTGTTTCGGCGTTCACGAGGTCGCCTTTGAGGGCGAGGAAGCCGCCCGTGGTGAGCTGGCCAGTCGCTGAGGTGATGTGCAGCGGCGCTGAGCCTCCATTTAGGGTGAAGCTGGGTGACAGGATGGTTTTTTCCAGAGCGCTGGCTCCTGCATAAGTGACGGTGGCTTCCTGTACGCGACTGGTGTGATCGATGCCGATGAAGAGGAGCTGGATGAGGATGTAGGCGGCTAGGGCAAAGAAAAAGGAGCTGCGTGTCTCCTGCCAGCGCTGGAGATGGGGATTGGGCTCATTGAGGTAGCGGCCCGTGGGTGTCGGAAGATGGCGGCCTGCGGGGAGGAAGGCGGCGGCGACTTCTGGATGCGTGACGTAGTGTCCACCGGACCAGGTGATTTCATCGAAGTCTTTGCTGTATTCCGAGGTAAGGACATAGGGTGGGCTGATGTGATCACGCACGTCGGCACGCTCACCGGATTTTACACGCCAGTAGAATTCCCCGAGGACGTCGGTGGTGGAGACGTTCTCTGCGGCGAAGAGTGCGAACATTCGCCCCATCCAGAGCTGGTTCGTGTGATGACCGGGCAGGATGCGCACGAGTGACCAGTGGCCGCGGAAGGTGACGAGGAAGCGGAAGCCGAGCCAGGGATTAAAGAGCAGGAATTCATCCCACTGGCACCAGCGGTCCTTTCTGCGCATGAAGCCGATGACTTCCCAGGTATCACCGCAGAGGACGCCGCGTGCTCCGATGGGCAGTATGGGCTGGATGCGGAGGGCAGTTTTTTCCACATGGCCGACGGCGGCCAGTACGGGCTGTGAGCTGTCCAATATGGTGCCACAGGAGCCGCAGACGGCGGACATGGAGAGACCTTCTGCGCGGATGTTTACGGGAGCGGCGCAGTTGGGGCAGTTCGTGGCGGTGCTCTGCTGCCGCGTGATTTGTGCATGTTCATCCCAGCCGGGGACTTTGCGCAGATGGGTGAAATGCAACTCATCGAACTGGGCATAGTGCCCTTCGTAAAAAGTACGCGTCTCTCCTTCGATCTCCAGGGTGCCGAAGGTGCCCTGCGGGCCGGTGAGATCGACGCTGCGGCGTTCTGCGCCGGGTTGCACGGCGTAGGGCAGCTCGCCTTCTGCGGCGATGCAGCGGGCTGTTTTGACATCGGTGACTAGCCACTCGGCTCCGGCGAGTTTGAGGCGTTTTTTAGCCTGTGGCGTGTTGGTGAGCTTGGAGGCTTCTGGGGCGTCTTTTTCGAAGCTGATGGTGTAGTAGCCCATGACCTCTGCGATCCAGCCGATGCGGCCATTGCCGAAATCGGCGCACCACTCGGTCCAGCTCCCTTCACCCCAATGAAGTCGTAGGCGACCGATGAGGGTGAATGCCTGACCGGTGAAGTGGCCATGGGTGCCGATTTGCAGCGGAGAGAGGTCTGGCGGTAGCTCGGCGATGACGCCGAAGGTGCTGACTTGAAAGTCATCGCGCACGACGGTGGAGCGACAGTGCTCGCAGACGGCGAAAATGGCTACGGAGGAGCGAAATGGTACGGGTGCTCCGCATTGCGGGCAGTCATATCGGCGTGTGTCGTATGCGGGGACGGTTTCGGGCACGGTGCGGAATGAAGCGGGGGCGGGCGAGATTGAAACATGGAAAAAAGGCCAAAAAGCGGAAGAGCGGTTCGTCGCTCTTAGCTGCGATGGATCACAACTCGTCGTGATGGACCTGGGTTAGCTGCCACTGCCAGGGCCAGCCGCCGGTTTTCCGCCAATGGAAGATACATGGGCTGCGGAGCTGGTTTGCACGATCACGCACGGCGATGGCGATCTGGCTGCCGAGGCCGGTCACGCGGATGACTTGGCGGCATACGCCTTGATCACGGCTCGCCTGGATGGTGGTTTCACGGGCTTCGATGTCGAGGGTGACGAATCCATTGAGTGCTTTGTCCAGCTCGGGCATGATGGAGTCGCGGTTCATGCCGCCGAAGGTGGCGAAATCGCTGGCGAAGGTGTCTTTGACCTTTTCCCAGTCGCGATCTTCTACGACGGCGAGGAAGTGCTCCTGCGCGGCGAGTATCTGCTGCTCTGGTGAGCGCAGAAAGAGCCACCACACGCCATAGGCGAGAATGGTGAGCAGGAGGGCGAGGAGGATGCGACGAATCATGAGGGGATGAGTGTGGATGCGGAGTGACCCCGCTTGGATGAT
The DNA here is from genome assembly GCA_016713035.1 of Verrucomicrobiaceae bacterium. Classification (NCBI taxonomy): domain Bacteria; kingdom Pseudomonadati; phylum Verrucomicrobiota; class Verrucomicrobiia; order Verrucomicrobiales; family Verrucomicrobiaceae; species Verrucomicrobiaceae bacterium. The sequence goes on along the minus strand of JADJPW010000016.1, from coordinate 78,372 downwards.
CAAAAGCAAATCAGGACATGAGTGCGACGGCGATGGGATCGACGAGGGGCTTGCCAGCACGGGTGAGGCGGATGTGGTCATCGGCGATGATGAGGAGGCCCTGGTCACGGAGAGTTTCTAGCATGGTGCGGGCCTGGGGTGCGATGAGGTGCTGGGGGAGGCCGCGTGCGGTGCGTAGCTCTAGGCCGAAGCGCTCGGTGCGGCGGTTTTCTGGAGTGAGCTCTTCCAGGTCGGTGACGGTGCTTTCTCCTGCGAGTGTTCGGGCGATGTAGAGATCGGTATCGGCGATGTTTTTCCAGCGGCGGCCTGCGAGCGTGGAAAAGGCCCCTGGGCCGATGCCGGCGTAGTCTGCTCCGAGCCAGTAGGCTTCGTTATGCTGGCTGCGATGGCCGGGGAGGGCGTAGTTGCTGATCTCGTAGTGCTCGTATCCACGGCTTTCGAGCAGATCGGCTGCTAGGGCGAAAAAAGTGGCGTCGCGGTCTTCATCGGTGCGGTATTCACCTTTTTGGAGGCGGCGGAAAAAGTCGGTGTCCTCTTCAAAATTGAGGTTGTAGGCAGAGAGATGGTCTGGGGCGAGCTGGAGTGATTTTTCGAGCGTTTCACGCCAAGTTTCGATTTTTTGGCCAGGGATGGAAAACATGACATCGAGGCTCAAACTGGGGAAATCGGCTGCGCGGAGCAGTTGCCACGTTTCTTCGGCCTCTGCGGGTGTGTGATCACGACCGAGGGTGTGGAGTGTGGGCTGGTCCCAGGCTTGGACGCCGAGGCTGACGCGGGTGACGCCGTGTTCACGCATGAGGGCGGCTTTGGACGCGGTGATGGTGCGTGGATTGGCCTCCAGAGTGTATTCGGTGACTTGGGAGAGGTCGATGCGATCTCGTAGTCCGCTCAGGAGACGAGCGAGATGCGTGTCACTGAGCATGGTGGGTGTGCCGCCGCCGAAGAAGACGGTGCGCGGCTGCCAGTCATGGCCGGTGGCTTCTTTGAGCAGGGCATCGACAAAGGCGGCGATGTCGGTGCTGCCGGGCGTGTGCTTGTGAAAGCTGCAATAGGGGCAGATGCGGTGGCAGAAGGGGATGTGGACGTAGAGGTGCTGCACGCGATTGCGGATTGCGGATGGCGGTTTGCGGATTCATGGAGCGACTGCGCATCGACAGCAAGACACATGAACGACGAATCCCACCATGAACGCGAGCTCGGAGGCCAGTTGCTGGCCTCGGTGTCGCGGTCGTTTTATCTGACGCTGAAGGCGCTGCCGGTGGAGCTGCGGGAGCCGATCTCGCTGGCGTATCTGCTGGCGCGGACGGCGGATACGATCGCGGATACGGCGAGTGTGAGTGCGGCGGTGAGGCTGGAGTGCCTGGAGCAGTATCGCAGGCTGCTGCGGGGTGGGGATGAGGTGGCAGCGCTGGCACAGCGGCTAAGAGCGGAGTTTTGCCCGATGCAGGAGGATGAGGCGGAGCGGCGGCTGATGGAAAAATTCGCCGAAGGGATCGCGTGGCTGCGGACGATGGGGCCACGGCCACTGGAGGCGATCCAGAGTGTGCTGGAGCATATCATTGATGGGCAGATGCTGGATATACGGCGCTTCCCAGCGGATGGGGAATTACGCCGCTTAGCCAATGAGCAGGAGCTGGATGAGTACACCTGGCTGGTAGCGGGCTGTGTGGGTGAGTTTTGGACGCAACTATGTGCCAGTGAGTTGCCCGCATCGCTGGATGGGGCGGTGACGACGGCGCAGATGCAGGCCTGGGGTGCGCGGATGGGGAAGGGGCTGCAACTGATCAATATCCTGCGTGATGTGGGTGAGGATACACGGGATGGCCGCTGCTATCTGCCGTGTGAGGAGGCAGAGATCCCTGCGCAGTGGCGGAGATGGCTGGAGGTCTGCGTGGAGCACCTGGAGCAGGGGCTTTGCTATGTGAAGCATGTGAGCCATGGGAAGCTGCGCTATGCCACGGCGCTGCCGCTGCTGCTGGGCATTCAGACCGTGGCGAAGATGCGTGCAGCACCATGGGAGCGTGTGCTGGCGGGGATCAAAATCTCACGCCTGGATGTGGCGAGCATTCTTGCCCAGGCGGCGCTGGCTTGTCGTAGTCCAGAGGCTCTGGAGCGGCTGTATCGGAAGCTGGCGGCGTGATCATCGCCGTCGGTGTGGAGGACTGGCTTTTTGGTGCTGGTCTTCTGGGGACTCTTGCCGGAAAAAACAAAGCCCCGCGTTGCTGCGGGGCTCTGGATGTGGGGAATGATGGGCAGGCAACAGCCTCGGCAGCGGATTAACGCTTGGAGAACTGGAAGCGCTTACGAGCACCTGGGCGACCTGGCTTCTTACGTTCCTTGGCGCGGCTGTCGCGGGTGAGGAGGCCGTTTTGCTTCAGGGCTCCGCGGAGCTCTGGGTTCACACGGATGAGAGCGCGGGCGATGCCGAGGCGGACTGCGCCGACTTGGCCGGTGATGCCACCACCATTGGCCGTGACGCTGAAGTCATAGGTCATGCGGGTGTTGGTGAGGGCGAGGGGGAAGATCACCTGGTTCTGGTGAGCGACGATGGGGAAGTATTCTTCGAAATCACGTCCGTTGACGGTGATGGAACCGGCTCCCTCGCGGATGAAGACGCGGGCGATGGCGGTTTTGCGGCGGCCTGTGGAGTTGGCGATGGGCTTGCTCATGAAAAGACGTGCTGGGAGGCTCTAGGGATGGACGGGTGACTCAGGAAAGAACGAAAGGCTGCGGATTGTTCGAGGCATGAGGATGCTCGGCACCACGGTAGATTTTGAGCTTGCCGAGGACGGCGCGACCGAGGCGATTGTGAGGCACCATGCCTTTGACTGCACGCTCGATGAGGAGCTCTGGGCGGCGCTGGCGGACGCGGGAGGCGTTTTCGACTTTCTGGTTACCGATGAAGCCTCTTTTGGAGGTGTAGATCTTCTGTTCTTCTTTTTTGCCGCTGAGGCGGACATCGGCTGCATTCAGCACGACGACGAAATCGCCCGTGTCCACATGAGGGGTGAAAGTAGGCTTGGTTTTGCCGCGCAGGATATTGGCCGCAGCCACGGCGACGTCACCGAGGATCTGATCCTTGGCATCAATGACGTACACTGGCGGTTCGTCTGTTCCTGGGCTTTGGCGGAAAATGTCTTCATTGAACGATGGGGGCTTTCGAGTGTTTTTTCCTCGGACCCTGGGGTCGGAGGGGCGGCGAGGATAGGAGACAAGGATGGAGTGTCAACCGGAAACTGGGCATGGAATGATGCCAAAGTTGACTCTGGCGGGTGGGAGTGGCGTGGGAGCTGCCCTCATTGCGGGGAGTCCTCCCGCAGGAGGCTGAGGAGCTCCCGCATGCGCAGCTCGATATTCAGGAGGCTGGCCTGTACGCCGGCTAGCCACTCGATGTCGGCCCCCTGGGGATGTTGTTGGACGAGTTTGTCGGTGGCATTGAGGGCGGCGGCGAAGAGTGGCAGGCTCTGCTCCAGATCGGTGACGAGGAAGTCCCACTGTGGCTGCTGGCCTTCGGAAAAGGGCCGTAGTACATGGATCAGGTGCGCAGCGAGGTCGGAGACGGTGGCCAGCAGGCGCAGCACGGCGGGGCGTGTGCGGATCTCATCATTAAAGACCAGCAGGCTCTGAAAGCGGCGCAGTTCGTTGGCGAGTGCGGTGGAGCGTGCGATGGGGCTGCCGCTCGTTTTGCCTGCGGCGGGCTGAGTGCGCCTGCGTGCCGGTGGGCGGCTGTCAAAGGGGTCTGCCTGGGGTGTTTTGGGCAAAAAAGGGTCTGCCATGCCGCCTGCGGGCTGGAGTGCATCGGGCATGTCCTCGGCATCGGGCTGGCGCTGGCCGAGGAGGAAGTGCTTCCGGCGGGCACGGCTGTGGCGGAGCTGGGCGGATTCCTCGTCTTTGGTGAGCTGCCAGCGTGGGGCGGAGACGCGGAGCTGGAGGTGCCAGGACTGGATGAGGACACGCTGGCCCTGCTGATTGAACCACTCAAAGAAGAGCATGTTTTTGAGCCCTGGTGGCTCGGGGAATGGGGAGGCGACTTTCCCCCCACGACGGCGCGGCATCTTGGCGACGCGGTAGGAGGCGGTCATGACACCCGTGTGGCCATTTTGCAGTGGATGCACGGCTTCGACGGCGGCCTCATTCATCTCGGGCAGCGGATTATGGAAGTCCACGCGGCAGCCGGCGATGTCGCGGAGGAAATTCCCGACCAGCTCGATGCGCACGGGTTTACTCTGGCCAGTGAGGTGGAGCATGCCGGTGACGAGACCGGGTATTTCGTTCGTGAGATAGCCTCCGAGCACGGAGGATTCGAGGCAGAGAATCATTGTGAGGCAGGTACGCTAAGAGCCATCCGCAAAAGGTGCAAGCCTGCCGCTGCAAATCGTTTCACTTTGCTTGCTGCGCCTATGGATTGGTGCCAGGGCAAGGGGATGTCCCATGTTTCTGTCGTATGCGCCATTTTGCGGCGTGATGATCTTTTTTTGCTGGCCCGCCGTCCGCCAGGGAAGAGGCTGGGCGGCCTATGGGAATTCCCTGGTGGCAAGGTGGAGCCTGGGGAACTGCCGGAGGCGGCGCTGCATCGCGAACTGGCGGAGGAGTTAGGCTGTACGGTGCGTGTGCTGGCCGAGTTTGCCGCTGTAGATCATGTCTATGAATGGGGAGCGATCCGGCTGCTGCCTTTTTTGTGCGAATTGGCCCCAGGGAGCACGGAGCCCGTGGCGCATGAGCACACGGAGCTGGCCTGGAGTGCTCTGCAAGACCTCGAGAACTACGAATTGGCTCCAGCAGACCTTCCGGTGCTCCAGATGCTGCTGAAGAGAGTTCTTGGGCCTGTTAACCCTCACAGCGGCATATAGCCCTTCTGTGCCGAACTGTCCCTTGCGCGGCGAGGGCCGCTGGCTAACGCCTGCCGTCCCTGAACTTCATCCCAGGGCTCCAGGAGCTTCCCTGGAGACTTTTCATGTCTGAACATAAGAACTCCTCCAGTTGGACCCTGGCCCTCGTGGCCTTGGGTGTGGTCTTTGGTGACATCGGCACCAGTCCACTCTACGCTCTGAAAGAAAGCCTCACGCATGCCAAGCCCATTCCGGGTGATCCGCTCGGTGTGCTAGGACCGCTCTCGCTGATGTTTTGGTCGCTGATAGTGATGGTGTGTTTCAAATACCTCACCTTCATCACCAAGGCCACCAACCATGGCGAAGGCGGCATGTTCGCCCTGCTGACATTGTTTCGCTCGGCGAAGTGGTCGTTCAAACCGCAGACGACAGGCGCAGTGGTGCTCATCGGCATTTTCGGGGCCTGCTTGCTCTATGGGGATGGGATGATCACACCTGCGATTTCCGTGTTGTCCGCCGTGGAGGGGCTAGCCCTGCTGGATGCCCAATTAGGCACCAATCTGGCGGAGTATGTCGTGCCCATCGCGGCAGGGATCATCATGGGACTGTTTTTGATCCAGCGGCACGGCACGGCCAAGATTGGCGTCGCATTCGGGCCCATCATGATTCTGTGGTTCCTGACGCTGGCCACGCTGGGCATCCTCAATATCGGTGCCTATCCAGGCATTTTCTCCGCACTGCTGCCTCATCACGGGGTGAATTTCCTGCTGCATCACGGTTACGAAAGCTTCGTGCTCATGGGACTGGTCTTGCTCGCCGTGACAGGCTGCGAAGCGATGTACGCAGACATCGGTCACTTTGGCAGGCCGCCGCTGGTCAGGAGCTGGTATGTCATCGTACTCCCGGCGCTGATGCTCAATTACCTGGGGCAGGGGGCACTGGTGCTCTCAGATGTGAAGGCCTCTCTCCAGCCCTCATACCACCACTTTTTCAGCCTAGTGCCAAAACCAGCCCTCATCCCGGTCATCCTACTGGCCACCGCCGCGACGATCATCGCCTCCCAGGCCATGATCACCGGGGTGTACTCGCTCACTCAGCAGGCCGTGCAGCTCGGCTACCTGCCACGGCTGAAAATCATCCACACCAATGCTCATGTGCGCGGCCAGATCTACATGCCGCAGGTCAATTACCTGCTCATGATCGCCTGCTTGGGCTTGGTCTTCACCTTCAAGTCCTCCACCAATCTCGCGGCTGCCTATGGCCTATCCGTGGCCATGGACATGACCATGACGAGCATTCTCTTTTTCCTCGTCTCACGCCATGTGTGGAAGTGGGATCTATGGAAGGCCCTGCTGCCGATGCTGATCTTCATAGTCTTCGAGCTAGGCTACCTCAGCGGTGGCATACTGAAAATCCCCCAAGGTGGCTGGTTCCCGCTGGCCGTGGGAGCCACCATGTGGGTCATCATGAAGACCTGGATCGACGGGCGGCGCATCCTCTACCAGGCGATGATGCGCGGACGCTTGCCGGTCGATTTCCTCGTCGATGAAATCAAAAAAGACCGCATCATCCGCGTCCCCGGCACTGCTGTCTTCATGAGTGCGAGCGCCGATGGCCTACCGCTATCCCTGCTGCATCATTTGAAGCACAACAAAGCCCTGCATAAACAAGTCGTGCTACTCACCGTGCGCTTCGATGAAATCCCGCACGTCACCAAGGGAAACCGCTTCGTCATCGAGGAGTTCCATGACGAATTCTACCGCATCGTGCTCCACTACGGCTTTGCCGAGTCCCCCTGCGTGCTCGATGACCTCTGCACCGCCCTCCATACCAAGGGCAAGGTCAAACGTGATGGCATCACCTTCTACCAGAGCCGCGAAGTGCTCCACACCAATGGCCCAGGCAAAATGGCCCGCTGGCGGAAGAATCTCTTCGTCATCCTCTCCCGCATCGCCCGGCCTGCCACGGGCTACTTTGAGCTGCCACCGCGCCAAGTCATCGAGCTAGGCATCCAGTTGGAGGTTTAAGATCCCTCGGGGCTCACAGAGCCCGGCGGTAAGCATTCACACGCTGGAGAAAGGCCGCCCACTTCGGACCGAGGCGGCCCCCATCGAGCAGGAAGTGTGGGCATTTTTTATGCCCCAGGTCACGCCCATCACTATGACGGATCATGCGCCAGTGCATGTGCGGCACCACATGGGAGAGCGGGATGTTGTGCTGCTTCATCAGCCAGGCTGTGAGCCGCGCTGTGCGGTCGAGGGTGCGTGCGCGGTCATTGCCACGGTTCTCACACATCTCGATGCCGATGGAGCTGCGATTGCCCATGCCATCATAGTCGGCGTGCTCGCCGCGCTCATTCGTCGGTAGGCTTTGCCAGGCGCTATGATCATCCACGGTAAAATGCCACGACACATAGCCGATGGCGTTCTTCGGCCCTTTCAGGGAGCCGCTTTTCAGCACCTGAGCATGGGAGCGAGCATCCGCACCACGACCGAAATTCTCCGTCGCATGGATGGTGATGAAGCGCGGGGTCATGGGGCGGTAGATGCGCCGCGCATACATCCCACGCGGCACCAAATCGACCGTGACACCCGGTGGCACGGCCTGCGGCCCCTGCATGGCACAAGAACCCAAAATGACAGCAAATCCGACGAGGAGGACGAGGTGCAGGTTTTTCATGGTAATGCTGTTCTAGCCGAAAATGCTCCGATGTGAGCAAAAAAGTGCTCTGGAGCACTTTTTTCGCAAAAGGGGGCTCGGCGAAAAAAAGCGCATCTTCGCGATCATCAATTCGGGTGCAAAAGACCGCGCAAAATCGCGTTAGCTCACCACCACCCTATGATAAAACGCTTCACGCTCCTCCTCGCTGCTACCCTTTCACTGAGTTCCGCCTTTGCTGAGCCGAAAAAACTGCTCGTCGTCACTGTCACGACCGGATTCCGCCACTCATCCATCGAGACCGCGGAGAAAGTGCTCGCCGAGCGCGGCCAAAAAACCGGCGCATGGACAGTGGACTATGTACACCACCCTGAAGGCCAGCCGAAGAACCCCGGCAAACCGCCCGTGAAAGGCGAAAAAGAGACCGATGAGGCCTTCAAAGCCAAGCAGGAGGCTTACAGCACCGCACTCGCTGACTTCAATGCCGCCAACAAACTCTGGGGCGATAAAATCAAAGCCTACATGGCCGACAAAATGGCCCTCGATAAAATCAAGCACTACGACGGCTTCGTCTTCGCCAATACCACGGGCGATCTGCAACTCCCAGACCGCGAAGGCTTCATCCAGCTCATCAAGGGCGGCAAAGCCTTCGTCGCGATGCACTCCGGCAGCGACACCTATCACCCCTTCCGTGGCTACATCGACATGCTCGGCGGCGAATTTGAAACGCACAAAGCCCAGGTCGAAATCCAGCCCATCGTGCACTCACCCATGCATCCAGCAGTGAAGTCCGTCCCGAGTGGCTGGAAGGTCTTTGATGAGATCTACATCATCAAATCCTTCGATAAAGCTGCGGTCCATGGCCTGCTCGGACTCAATGCCCATCCCAATGACAAAACTCCCGGCTACTTCCCCGTCTCCTGGTGCAAAGAGTACGGCCAAGGCAGAGTCTATTATAACTCCCTCGGCCACCGCGAAGACGTCTGGGACCCTACTTGGAAAGAGGGCACCAAAGATCGCAAAAACAGCCCAGAAATCGCCCGCACCTATCAGGAAATGCTCATCGGCGGCATCAAATGGGCACTGAAGCTGGAGCAAGCAGAGGCTCCGAACGGAAACATCCCGTAAAGTAGCTGCGGAGCACCGCTCCGCGATGTGTCACGCGAGTAACCGATGCAGGCTTGCATTCCCAGCATGCCTGCTAGACTCGCGCACCTGATTCAGACACCAAGAATCACTCCTCACACCTCATCATGTCCCACAGAGTCCTCATCATCGGAGCCGGCGGCGTCGGCCGCGTCGTCACCCACAAATGCGCCCAACTCCCAGAGGTCTTTGGCGAAATCATGCTCGCCAGCCGCACCAAATCCAAGTGCGACAGCATCGCCGCCGAGCTGAAGCGCCCAATCCAGACCGCCGGTGTCGATGCCGACAATGTCCCCGAGCTCGTGAAGCTGCTCCAGAGCTTCAAACCCGAGGTCGTCATCAATGTCGCACTGCCCTACCAGGACCTCACCATCATGGACGCCTGCTTAGAAGCTGGCGTGCACTACATCGACACCGCGAACTACGAGCCCAAGGACGTCGCTAAATTCGAATACCACTGGCAGTGGGCCTATCAGGATAAATTCAAAAAGGCAGGCCTCACCGCCCTGCTCGGTTGCGGCTTTGACCCCGGCGTGACCAATGTGTACACCGCCTACGCTTTGAAGCACCACTTCAGCAAGATCGACACCCTCGACATCCTCGACTGCAACGCTGGCGATCACGGCAAAGCCTTCGCCACCAACTTCAATCCCGAGATCAATCTCCGCGAAGTCACCGCCAACGGCCGCTACTGGCAAGACGGCAAGTGGGTCGAAACCAAGCCGCTCGAAATCAAGCGCAGCTTCTCCTTCCCAGACGGCATCGGCCCCAAAAACATCTACTGCCTCTATCACGAAGAGCTGGAGAGCCTCACCAAGCACATCCCCATGCGCCGCGCTCGCTTCTGGATGACATTTGGCGATGCCTACATCAAGCACATGGAAGTCCTCGTGAATGTCGGCATGACCGGCATTCATCCCGTGAAGCACAAAGGCGTCGATATCATCCCCATCGAGTTTTTGAAGACCCTCCTACCCGAGCCCGGCACTCTCGGCCCCGATACCAAAGGCAAGACCTGCATCGGCAACTGGATCGAAGGCACCGGCAAAGACGGCAAGGCCAAGCGCTACTACGTTTACAACATCTGCGACCATCAAGAGTGCTACCGCGAGACCAATAGCCAAGGCGTCAGCTACACCACGGGCGTTCCCGCCATGATCGCAGCTCGCCAGCTACTGACAAATCCGGCCGAGTATCGCCAACCTGGCGTCTGGAATGTCGAGCAGCTCAATCCAGACCCCTTCATGGCCGATCTCAATGCCTACGGCCTGCCGTGGGTGGAAACCTGGCCCACCGAGCCGCTCCCCGGCGAGTAAAATCGGCCACGCAGCACCACGCTCACTCAAAAGCAGTCACCACCGGCTTTCCCTCAAAGCTCGCTGGCACATCCAGCAGCCACAGGGCCGTCGCGGCGGTGTCATACGTCGTCACCTTCTCCGTGACGGAGTGGCCTTTTTTCACGCCCTTTCCCCAGGCGACCCATAGGATCGTCATATCATCCGGGATGTTCAGCCCATGCGTCTTATCATGCCCGCCGTGGTCTGCGCTGATGAGCATCACACTGTCCTCTGCGATCCCTGCATCCTTGATCGCCTGCCAGACTTGCCAGAGAGCCTGATCGGTCACTTTGAAGGCCTCTTTTTGCTCGGGGGAGCCCCAGCCGCTCTTATGCCCGGCGCTGTCTGGGTCCGCAAAATGGATGAAGCATAGCTCTGGCTTCTTTTCCTTGATCCACGCGGCAGCCTGACCCGCCACAAGCTGAGAGGGCTTTTTGTCCTTTTCGATGGCGGGTGTGCCTGCCACAGGATCACGCGTCTGCGGCCCACCGAAATCAAAGACGTCCAGCGAGTTCTCTAGCCACAGGTGGCGGAATTTCACCTTCCCCACAAACATGCCCGTCACCGCCTGTGGCCGCACTGCACGCAACATGGAAAACACCGTCGGCACCTTCACAAAGCCCTTGATCGGCGTGTAGCCATTCCAGAGCACCTGATGCGTCTCAGGGCTCGTGCCCGTGAGCATCGAAGTATGCGATGGCAGCGTGATGGAGGGGAAAATGGTGCTCGCCTCCCATGTCACCGCACCCTCAGCCGCGATCTTTTTCAGCGTAGGCATCTCACTCTGCGCGATGACGGCTGGCTTCCCCCCGTCGATGCTGATGATGAAGACATGCTTTGCCCGTTGCTCTGCCTGGACGGCGCTGGCGATGGCGAGTAAGCAGCAGAAAAAGCGTGGGAACGAGAGGGAAAACATAAGCGCCGCACCATGAGCCAATCCGTTATAAAAACAAAACGAATTCAGGCCGCCGCACCTGCCTGGTAGGCTCCTGCAAGATCGGGGAGGCATTTGATCTGAGACTTCTCCTTCACTCCCTCATCCCGGCTCTTGCGGGGGCATGCTGCCTCGCCATGAATGCGAGCCCTTTCCCGCCCCCACACTGCGTCCATGGCCGCCGTCAAACACCGTTTCATCCTCAGCTTCGACTTCGATGGCACTCTAGTGCATCCGCAGAGTGATCCGGTCTTTCACCCTGGTCTCGGGCAGATGATTCAGTTGTTACGCTCCCAAGGTGCAGCCTGGGTCATCAATACGGGTCGCAGCCTCGGGCAGACCATGGACGGGCTGGCCCAGCACGGCATCTTCATGGACCCGGACTTCATCATCGCCCAGGAGTGCGAGATCTATAAACCGGGCTTCTTTTCCGCCTGGAAGGACTCCGGGAAGTGGAATCGCGAGGCGAAGCGGGCCCATGAGCGCTTCGTCAAAGATCACCGCACCGCGCTGGATGCCATCAAGCAATTCGTCACCACCACCACCCAGGCGGACTGGATCGAGGATGGCGACGGCGGCATCGGCATCGTCGGTAAACAGGACGCTGAAATGGAGAAAGTCTGCCAATTCATCGACCAGCAGGCGCAGCAGGCCCCCGACATCGGCTACCAGCGCAACGGCATCTATCTGCGCTTTTCCCACAGTGGATACAGCAAAGGCACCGCCCTATCGGAGCTAGCGCGGCAGCTCGGGCTGAACGCCGCCGCCTGCTTCGCCGCCGGGGATAACTACAATGACCTCAGCATGCTCGACACCCGCCATGCGCACATGATCGCCTGCCCAGGGAATGCCCTGGAGCCCGTGAAGGACATCGTACGCTCCAGGGGTGGATTTGTGGCCACCCGCTACGCCAGTGAGGGCATGATGGAGGCCCTGACGCACTTTTTTGGTGGTCCCAAGCCCGTCTGAGGCCCGTCTTACGTATGAAATGACGAATTGAACCTGGAAAATACCAAGCGGGTGACAGGATTAACAAGATTACAGGATTATGCAGGATTTACCCTGGGTAACTAGGTGTGGTCGCGGCGATTTCAAAGCTCTGTCCTTGCGGATGTTTTGCCGCTATCAAGTTAGATGCCGTTAATCCTGCATAATCCTGAAAATCTTGTTAATCCTGTCCTCATTTCCATCCGTGCAATTGCGTTTTTTGGTGAGTAGGCCCCGTCTGAGGCCCAAAACAGTGCTTTTGAGGGCAAGTTTTGACTTGCCGAGTCTAGGCAGGTGTGGAAGTCTCCGCCCCCCTCGCCCCTGGCGTGGGTCCCCTCCAACTCTCCCTTTCAGGTTATGGCATACGCAATCATCAAAACAGGTGGCAAACAGTACAAAGTCTCCGTCGGCGATAAGCTCGACGTAGAGAAGCTCACTGCTGCCGAAGGCGACACCGCAACATTCGACCAAGTGCTCGCAGCAGGCGAGGGCTCCAGCATCCGTGTTGGTGCTCCTACTGTCGATGGTGCTAGCGTCAGCGCCAAGGTGCTCAAACAGCACAAGGCCGACAAGGCGACCACCTTCAAATTCCGCAAGCGCAAGGGCTTCCACAAAACCCGTGGCCACCGCCAGCCGCTCACGCTGGTGCAGATCACTGCCATCAACGCCTGATTCATCTCAACCTCTATACCCCTCACTCGTCATGGCTCATAAGAAAGGTCAAGGTTCCGTCAAAAACGGTCGCGATAGCAACAGCAAGCGTCTCGGCGTGAAGAAATACGGCGGCGAAGTCGTCATCGCTGGCAACATCATCCTCCGTCAGCGCGGCACCAAGTGGATCACCGGTCGCAATGTCGGCATCGGCAAAGATCACACCATTTTCGCCCTCGTGGACGGCACCGTCCGCTTCGACAAAGATGGTCGCCGCGTGAATATCGACTCCGCAGCAGCCCTCCAGGCTTAATCGGCAGCGACAACGAACTCTTTTTAAACAGGCACGGATGACCTCCGTGCCTGTTTTCTTTGTTTCGCGGCTTCAGCACCTCACAAGACACCGCGCCGGGCCAGGGACTCCTCCATCGCACGGTCGATGAGCATCACCGCAAGAGTTTGAGTAGCATCATCGAGCTGCTGCGTGGCGGCTTTGAGCGCACGCGCATCATGCTCCGGCGCATCCAGTATGCGGCGAACCTCCGCAGCGCAGGCACGGACTTCGGCAGAGTCACCGAGCTGCTCCAGCGCCGCATCTACAGCGGGAAGCAGCTCCTCCGCCTTCATGCGGGCCTCCGTCCACACGCGTTCGTTCATGTCCTCAAAGGCATACTCCACGCTTTCGGAGATCATTTGCTCCACACGCTCATCCTCCACGTCGATAGCGGTGCCACGGATTTCCAGCGTAGTGTCGGTGCCCGTCGCCGTATCGCGTGCCAGCACATGCAGGATGCCATCTGCATCCAGACTGAACTGCACGCCCACGCGGGCGCTGCCCTTTGGCCCGGCGGGGAAGGGGACCTCGATGCGGCCTAGCTCCCAGTTATCCTTCGCCAGCTCACGCTCGCCTTGCAGGATGCGGATGAGCATCAAATCCTGGTTCGCCACCGCATTGGTGAACATCTCCCCAGCCTTCGCGGGGATCGTCGTATTGCGTGGGATGATGATGTTCATCAATCCGCCAAAAGTCTCGATACCGAGCGATAGCGGCGTCACATCGAGCAGCAAAACCTGCCGCAAGCTACCGCTCAAGATGCCCGCCTGGATCGTCGCACCCAGGGCGATCGCTTCGTCCGGGTTTTGCGTCGTGTTCGGCGCTTTGCCGAAGAGCTGCGCTACAAACTCACGCACCAGCGGCATGCGTGTGCTGCCACCGACGAGGATGACTTCATCCAGATCACCCGCCTTCACCCCAGCATCGCTCAAAGCTCGCAGGCAGTGCACCCGCGTGCGCTCCAGCCATGGTTTGGCGATTTTTTCCAGATCAGCACGCGTGATCGTCAGGCCATCAAACTCGGTCGATTCATCGCTGGAGAGGCGTTTTTTCGCAGCCTCGGCAGCCTCCAGCACACGCATGTCGTCTGGCGGCAAATTCAGCCGTTGGGCGATGAAATCCGCCAGCGCTCGGTCCAAATCATCACCGCCTAGCTGCGTATCACCCGCTGTAGCCAGCACTTGGAAGACGCCCTCGCGCATCTCCAGCACGCTGATGTCAAAAGTGCCGCCACCCAGGTCATAGACGGCCACTTTTTGATGCTCGCCGAGTTTATCCAGCCCGTAAGCCAGCGCCGCAGCCGTCGGCTCGCTCAAAATGCGCTCCACGCTCAATCCGGCCAATTCACCGGCTTTTTTCGTCGCGGCACGCTGTGCGTCATTGAAGAACGCAGGCACCGTGATGACCGCACGACTCACTTTTTGCTCCAAAGCTCGCTCGGCGATGTTTTTGAGCTTTTTGAGGATTTCCGCCGAAACCTCCACCGCCGTCACACCGAGCGATTTCAGGTCATAATGTGGCTGCCAGCCACTTTCGCCACCACGGCGGCCAATGAGGCGCTTCACCGATGTGACCGTGCTCTGAGGTCGCAGCGCCCGCTGCCGCAGCGCCGCAGCGCCGACGATGATTTCACTGCCAAAGCTCACCGCACTCGGTGTACTGCGGCTGCCATGCTCATCTGCTAGCAAAATGGGGAAACCACTATCCACCACGCCCACCAGCGAGTTCGTGGTGCCGAGGTCGATGCCGAGGATGAGATCAGAGTTCAAGTGAGGAGTGATGTTCGCATTGCTAAACACGGGTCAGCATTCAAAATCAAATCATGCAATCACTCATCCAGCAGCTCAGCGCCAAAAAGAACCTCGACTCCGAGCAGGTCCGCAGTGCGGCCAGCCAGCTCGTCGATCCGGCACGGCCTGCGGCGGAGAAAGCGGACTTCCTGCGTGCATTGGCCAAAAAGGGCGAGACTCCCGCAGAGATCGCCGCCTTCGTGGAGGAATTCCTCCAGCTCGCTGTCGATCCTGGGCTCAATCGTGACAAATTACCCGGTCCGATGCTCGATGTCGTCGGCACGGGCGGTGACAAGCTGCATCTCTTCAATGTCTCCACCACTGCCATGTTCATTCTGGCCGCTGGCGGCGTGTGCGTGACGAAACATGGCAATCGCGGCATCACCTCCAAAGCCGGTGGCGCAGATGTGCTGGAGGCGCTGGGCATCCACATCGATCTGCCGCGTGAGCGAGTCGTCGCAGGCATCGAAAAGCTCGGCCTGGGCTTCTTTTTTGCGCCGCTCTACCACCCGGCATTCAAAGCCGTCGCAGATGCCCGCAAGCTACTCGCCGCAGAAGGCCAGCGCTCCATTTTTAACATGCTCGGGCCGTTGTTGAATCCTGGTAGGCCGGATTACCAGCTCATCGGTGTCTTTGATCCCGCGCTCACGCATGTCTTCGGCGAGATTCTGGTCAAACTCGGTCGCAAAGCCGCCTGGATCGTCCACGGCAGTGCTGGCGGCGATCAGGGCATGGATGAGCTCTCCACATTGGGTGTGAATAAAGTCTGCATGCTCCAAGGCGCAGACATCAGTGACCTCCAGCTCAATCCGCAAAAGCTCGGCTACCCAGAGGCGCAGCTCACCGACCTCGTCGGTAGTGATGCTCGTGAAAATGCCGCCATCCTGGAAGGTGTGCTCGCTGGCACCATCCGTGGGCCGAAGCGTGACATCGCCGTGCTGAACGCGGCGGCAGGCTTCGTCATCACCGGACTCAGCAGTGAGCTCGATGAAGGGAAAGCCCGCGCAGAAGAGATGCTCGATCGCGGTGCCGCCCACGCTAAGATGCGAGCTATGCAGGAGCTACGCTGATCGCGGTGGGTTTCATGGATTGCCTAGTTGCACTCTGCCCTCAGCGGGGAAGGAATGAGTCATCACTTTCTTCATGCCCTCCCCATCCAGTCTCCCCGTCTCTCCTTTTGTCTTTGCCGCGTGCCGTGCGGGATCTGAAGCAGCGCTGAAGGCAGATGTGGCACGCCGACATGCTGGGCAGCTCACGCCGGCCTTCATGCGGCCACAACTCATCACCTGGAAGTCAAAAGAGGCGCTTCCGGCCAGCTTTGAGCTCGGATCACCTCTGGCGCGGGTGAGTGGCTTTTCGATCGGCTCCTTCGCCAGCGTGACGGAGCTCGCGCAGAAGCTCCAGGAGCAAAATCTCCGCGAAATCGCCATCGAGGTCGCCCCGCGTGAGATTTCAGAAGATGGCGTGATCGACTGGAGCGGCCCCGAAGCCGTGCAGACAGCCCTGCATGCTGCTGTGAGCGCAGCGGGCCTCACTTTAATAAATGCACCCCAGGCCGGAGATGCCGTGCTGAGTGTGCTGGTGGATGCCAGTGGGGCAAAGCCGCTCTTCGCAGGCCTCCACAGCCATCGTGTAGGTTTGAGCACGCAGTTGCCGCGCCTCGTGCTGCCTGCGCATGCACCATCGCGTGCGTGGCTGAAGCTGGAGCAGGCGCTGGCCTGGCGCGGATGGGATGCAGAGGAGTTGCGTGGCCTTACCGCACTCGATCTAGGCTGTGCGCCAGGTGGTGCATCGCTCGCATTGCTGGATCGCGGAGTGCGTGTGCTCGGTGTGGACACGGGGGACATGGATGAATCCGTGCTGCGGCATGATAGCGGCGGCTTCCGCCAGCTCCGCGTGCCACTGGCTCGCCTAGACATCGAGAAACTGCCCGCACATGTCGATCTCATACTCTGCGACATCAATTTAGCCCCGCCGGAGGTGCTGCCGCATGTCGCACGACTCCAGGCTGCTCTGCGGGCGCAGCGACTCATCCTCACGCTGAAAATGAACTCCGATGCGCACGAGCGCCGCATGGATGAGTATCTGAAATTCATTCGTGGCTTTGCCCCCGCGCCAGTGCACGCCACCCAGCTCGCAGCGAATCGCCGTGAAATCTGCGTCACCGCAGGTTGAGGTCATTATTTCCGCACAAAGGCTGGCAAGCGCAGCCCCCAGCGCATCGCGGCCAGTCGCAGCAGCAAAATCACGCTCATACCCGCATAGCGTGGCATGCTGGACTGCGGAGCCCACTCCAGCAGCAGCAAATAAACGGCTGCACCGGCCACCACCGCCGTCGCATACAGATTCACCTCCTGGCGGAAGACCCACGGGATCTCACGCCGCAGCACATCACGCAAAATCCCACCAGCCACGCCCGTCACCACACCGAGCAGCACCGCCACGATGCCCGATGTGCCGTATTGCAGTGCCTTCTCCGTGCCTGCGATACCGAAGAGCGCTAGGCCGAAAGCATCCGCCACATCCAGCATCCGCTCTGGCAGATGCACGAACCGCGCCGCCACAAAAGTCACCGCCGCAGCCGTGAGCGCCATCCACACCAGATCTGGCCGCCCGATCCAGAAAACTGGCGAGACACCCAGGCATAAATCCCTCACCGTGCCGCCGCCCACCGCCGTCACCAGCGCCAGCACCAGTACACCGAGCAAGTCGATGCCACGCCCCTCAGCCGCGAGCACGGCAGACACCGCACAGACGGCCACAGCAAGGTATTCGATCCACTCTGGCATGATGGGATGCGGATTCACCACGATGGAGAGTTCGTCAATGGTTCCCTGTTTGCAGTTCTCCTCCAGCGCGGGATAATCGCCCGCCAGAACTCTCCCCCCACACATGCAACGCACCGCCATCCTGAACGTCGTAGGCCTCACCAGCAGGCTCATCGGTGCTCAAATGCCGGAAATTCGCGCTTTTTTAGAGCGGAATCGCATCGCGCTCATCGAGCCCGTCACACCTGCGGTCACTTGCACCGCACAGGCGACTTACCTGACTGGCAAACTACCGCGTGACCACGGCATCGTGGCCAATGGCTGGTATGATCGCGATTATGCCGAGCACCGCTTTTGGAAGCAGCCAGAGCAGCTCATGCATGGAGAGAAGCTCTGGGAGTCCCTCCGCCGCGTGGAGCCAGAGTTCACCTGCGCCAAGCTCTTTTGGTGGTTCAACATGCACTCCACCGCCGACATCGCCATCACACCGCGCCCGCTTTATCCGGCGGATGGGCGAAAGGTCTTCGACATCCACTCCCAGCCCATGCCGCTGCGTGAGCGGATCAAAAAAGACCTCGGCCCTTTCCCCTTCCGCAGCTTCTGGGGCCCTGGTAGCGACATCAAGAGCAGCATCTGGATCGCTGAGAGCGCGAAGTGGATCGAGGAAAAGCACTGGCCCAGCCTCAGCCTCGTCTATCTGCCGCATCTGGACTACAATCTGCAACGCCACGGCCTCGACATGACGAAAATCAGCGGCGACCTGCGGGACATCGACCGCGTCGTCGGCGACCTCATCCGCTTTTATGAAAAACGGAACATCCAGGTCGTCATCCTCAGTGAATACGGCATCACCGACGTCACCCAGCCCGTGCATCTGAACCGCGTCTTTCGTGACAAAGGCTGGCTGAGCATCAAAGACGAGCTCGGCCTAGAGACACTGGATGAAGGCGGCTGCAAAGCCCTCGCCATCGCGGATCACCAGCTCGCTCATGTGTATGTGAATGATCCTAGCATCCTCAATGACGTGCGTGCTGCGCTAGAGGCCACACCCGGCGTGGCGCAAGTGCTCGGGAAGATGGAAAAGCATCTCGCAGGCCTCAATCACGAGCGCAGCGGCGATCTCATCGCCATCGCCGATGAGCGCAGTTGGTTCACCTACTACTATTGGCAGGATGATGCCAAAGCGCCCGACTTTGCCCGCTGCGTCGATATTCATCGGAAGTGCGGCTACGACCCCGCCGAGCTGCTGCTCGATCCGCAGCTGCGCTTCCCCAAGCTCAAGATCGCTGGCAAGCTGCTGAAAAAAATGTGCGGCATGCGCATGCTCATGGATGTCATCCCGCTCGATGCCACGCTAGTCAAAGGCAGCCACGGCCGACTCCCCGCTGACTTCAATGACTGGCCGCTACTCATCGGCGACTTCGATGCCCTGCCGAAAAGCGGCACCGTCGCCGCGCACGAGGTCTTCAGCCACCTCCACCGCCTCTGCTCCCGCGGCCACGGCTACGGCAGCGCGGGGCTGTGAAGGCGTCATTTGCTCACACGAGATTACTTCACTTCAAAGCAGGCCATTTCGCCGGCGGCGTTGCGGAGGTAGAGGCGGCCGTGGGAGAGGACGGGGACGGTCCAGCAGCGTCCGGTGAGGACGGGGGTGCGGGAGATGGGCTCGAATTGGGTGGCGCTGGCTTTGGCGATGATGAGTTCGCCTTTCGCGGTGAGGATGATGAGTTTGCCATCGGCGGCGGTGAGGGAGCAGAAGCCGGTGCTGGGCTCGGTCCATTTTTCGGTGCCGGTGGCGAAGTCGATGCACTTGAGGGCTGCTTCTTTGTTCTCATCGCCGTCGCTCCCGTAGAGATGGCCGTCGATGAGCACGCTGGAGTTGAATTGATTGCGCATGATGCGGCTGCGCCAGATTTCTTTGGGCTCGGCACTGGATAGATCGAGCAGGGCACAGCCTTTGTTGTAGCCGGAGGAGATGAAGAGCTGGGTGCCGCTGAGGATGGGATCGGCGGCGTTCACGCCGTAGCTGGTGTTCCAGGTGTGCTCCCAGAGCACGCTGCCGTTGCTGGGGTCGATGCCTTTGTAGGCGCGGCGGGTGCTCAGGACGATCTGCGATTTGCCATTTACGGTGATGGGGTGCGGGGTGCTGTAACCGGCGGTGTCAGCTTCGGATTTCCAGATGAGCTTGCCGGTGGTTTTGTCGAATGCGGCACCGTTTTTGCCGATGTTGAGGATCAAGTGATCGCCCGTGACGAGCACGGAGCCGCTGAAGCCCCATTCGGGGATTTCGGCTTCGGTTTCTTCGAGGATGTTTTTTTGCCAGAGGATTTTTCCGGTGGCGGCCTCGTAGCTGATCAGGTCGCCCCAGCGGCTGAGATGGTAGGCTTTGCCGGCATCGAGAGTGGGGCCAGCGGAGGTGCCGCCTTCGTAGTATTTATCACCCAATTCGGCGGTGTAGGAGTGCTTCCACACGAGTTTGCCATCTGCTGCATCAAAGCAAAAAACGGTGTCCTTGCCATCGGTGTGACCAGTGGTGAAGACGCGGCCCTCTGCGATGGTGCAGGCGGCAAAGCCGATGCCGATCTGCGCGGTCCAGAGCTTCTTCACCTCGGCGCCGGTGAGTTTTTCCGTGGAGATGCCATCGCGGGCTGGGCCGCGCCATTTCGGCCAGTCAGCGGCGTGGAGTGTGGCTGTGAGAGCGAGGGCGAGCAGCGGCAGTTTTTTCATGACGGCGATGAGGTGGCCGTTTTTGGCGAAAAATCGAGTGCGAACTTCCATGCGCCGTGTGCGGCGGAGGTGGGAAACGCATCAAAAATCCCAGCTCATCGCTTTGCCCTTCGCGGGAGCGACTTCGATGCGGTCGATGTCGCTATCTGGCAAATAGAGACGAAGTGTGCCCAGTGCTGCCTGGGTGGTCAGATCGATGCTCAATTCCTGCCAATCGCCGGCTTTGACCGCAAAGGGCACGGTGGTGAGGCCATTGGGATCTGCGGAGCCGTGGGGGTAGCTCTCGATTTTTCCTGCGCCGCCGGTGGCGCTGCGGACTCGTAGCTTGATGGTGGCTGGGGCGTTCATTTTTGCCATGCCATGGCCTAAAAAGGCGGTTCCTGGCTTTGCGGTGCCTTTGAGGCTCAGAATGCCGTCGGAGATCGTCGCTTTGCATTGACGCTCTTTCCAGCCTGCGAGCGGGTCGGTGCTCTGGGCGGGTGTTTTGGCGGCGAGGGGCTTGTAGGCGGGATTGGGGCGCGGATAGGTGGCGGCGGTGTCTTGCAGGAAGGTGTCGATGAGGGTGCTGAGTTGCTTCACGCGGTCTGGCTGCTCGGCGGAGAGGTCGTGGGCCTCGCTGAGGTCATTTTCCAGGTCGTAGAGCTCATGGGTGGCAGGATTGCCAAACCAGCGCAGCAGCTTGAAGTGGCCGCTGCGCACGGATACACCGCCAGCGCGGTTTGCGCCGGCATGTGGGTGGTAATTGAAGTAGGCCTCACGGTCGAGTGAGCCCTCGCCTCGCAGCACCTTCGCGTAGCTGATGCCATCAAAGTGCTGCGCGGCTGGCTTCGCGAGGCCGAGGAGGTCCAGGATGGTGGGATAGACGTCGATCGGGCCGACGATGGCGTCCGAGGTGGTGCCGGGGGCGATTTTCCCGGCCCAGGCCCACATGAGCGGCACGCGGGTGCCTCCTTCATAGAGGGTGCCTTTGCCATCCCGCAGCGGAGTGTTCTGGGTGGGAGGCTGATTGCCTGCCCACTTGATCCAGTCGGCGTTGGCAGATTTTTTGCCGGTGGAGGAGATGTTGCTATGTGCATTGCCGCCGTTGTCGGAGGTGAAGATGATCAGAGTGTGGTCTGCGAGGCCATTTTCCTCCAGGCTGGTGAGGATGCGGCCAAAGCACTCGTCCACACTGCGCAGCATGGAGGCCATGATCGGGTTCCCCTGGCGGCCAGTAGGGTCCTTTTTGCTGAGGAAGGTCTGCGTGTATGCCTCCTTATGCCCCCAGGGACCGTGGACGCCGTAGCACCAGAGATTGAGAAAAAAGGGACCACTTTTGTTCGCGGTGATGAATTTCTCTGCCTCGGCGGCTTGGCGATCGACGATGTACTCGCCCGTAGGGCCATCGGTGATAGTGCCGACCTTGGTTTTGCCGCCGGGTTTCCCGTCTGCCAGCACGCCGTAGGGGGAGAAGTAATTCCCCGGCGGCCCCGGATCAGGATGGCCGTGGAAGGCGACATCAAAGCCCTGCTGCTCTGGCCAATGTGGCTGGGTGAGGCCGAGGTGCCACTTGCCGATGTGGGCCGTGCGGTAGCCATTTTGCTGCAAGGCCTCTGCTAGCGTGATCTGTGCTGGCTCGAGGTAGTTTTTGCTCTCTGGGGTGAGCATAGGGGCTGTGGCCGGGGCAGACGCGGGCAAAAAGACATGCCCCGGAGCCTGTGGCGGCTGGTGGCCCGTAGCACTCGTAATGCCGTGCCGTGCGGTGTACTGCCCGGTGAGCAGGGAGGCACGGGTGGGGGAGCAGAGTGGCTGCGAGTAGGCACTGGTGAAGCGCATGGCCCGTGTGGCAAAGCGGTCGATCTGCGGTGTCTCGTAGTATTTCGATCCATACACGCCACTGTCCATCCAGCCCATGTCATCGACCAGGAAGAGGACGACATTCGGCCGCGAGGCAGCCTGGAGCGGGAGACAGAGAACACCGAGAAAGAAAAGGGAGACAAAGCGGGTCATGGCACTGCTGAAACGGGGGTCTGCGAGGCGACATTGCGCTGATCCGCCCTCCTCTAGCTCATTCGAAAGCCCCCTTTGTGAAACTTTTCACAAAATCGGGTTGCCGCCTCCCGCCCTCGCTCGCATCATCGGCCTCTCCCTGTGTTTTTGGGCACTGGTTTGCTTCGTGGCAGCCAGGCACCCTTTTGGACTCGGATTTCGTCATTCTCTGCGCATGCCTCCGCTTTTATTTTACCTCCTCGCCGCCATCACCCTGGGCTTTGGGCTCATGGTAGTCACGGCGCGGAATCCGGTCACCAGCGCTCTGTCGCTGGCCTCATGCTTTGTCGGTCTAGCCGCACTGTTCATCAGCTTAGACGCTTATTTCATCGGTACCATCCAGGTGCTGGTCTATGCGGGGGCGGTGATGGTGCTCTTCCTCTTCATCATCATGCTCCTGGACATCAAGGCAGAGGAGGGCAAGTCCAAGAACATGATCGCCATCGCTACGGGCGCGATGCTGGCTGCCCTGCTAGCCCTGCAAATCACGAGCGTGGTCGGTCACGCGAAAATCGCGGACAAATCACCAGAAAACACCCCGCTAGCCTTTGCAGAGGCGAAATCGACCCTCGGCGCAGCAGCCAAGCTGCCCACCATCGCCAGAGACCTGGATGCAGGGATGCTGCCGGATACGAAAATGATCGGTTTCACGCTCTTTGACCAATATGGCTTCCATCTCCAGGTCGTGGGCCTGCTGCTGCTCGTCGGCACGGTGGGCGTGGTGGTCCTGAGTAAACGCGAAAAGAATCCAGGAGGTGCCGCATGATCACGCTAGGTCACTATCTCGTCGTCAGTGGACTGCTATTCTCACTCGGCCTCGCCGGAGTGATCGCCCGGCGGAACATCCTCATCATCTACATGTGCCTGGAGATGATGCTCAGTGCCGCGAACTTGGCGCTGGTGGGCTTTAGCCGCTTTCACCTCGTGCATGGTCTGCCAGACTACACCGCGCAGTCGCTCGTCTTTTTCACCATCACCGTCGCCGCCGCAGAGGTGGCCGTAGGCCTCGCCATCATCGTCGCGCTCTTCCGTGCGAAGCAAAGCGTGGACACCGAGGCCATCACCAAGCTCCAGGGCTGATCTCGAAACGCCGCCGCCCGAACCCCGCCCGCCGCCCATGCCAATCCTCGCCGCCGTCACTGATTCTCAGCCTCAAGGCCAATTCATCCCCACGCTCCTGCTGTTGCTGCCCTTTTTATCCGCGCTGGTCATCCTGCTCGGCCACAAGGCACTGAAAAACGCCAGCGTGCTCATCTCGGTCGGCTCGTCGGTGGTTTGCCTCTTCGCTAGCGTCACACTGCTGGCCACAGATGGAGCGGATGCCCCCGTCGTGCCGCTTTTGAATTTCATCGACATCCCTGGCTTCAGCGCCGGGATCGAGGCCATGATCGACGGTCAAAGCCGTGGCATGATGTTCATCGTGACCTTCATCGGCATGCTGGTGCACATTTTCAGCCTCGGCTACATGAAGGACGATGAGGCCAAGCCGCGCTTCTTCGGAGCGCTGTCCCTCTTCATGTTCAGCATGACGGGCATCGTGCTGGCGGCCAATCTGGTGATGATGTTCATTTTCTGGGAACTCGTAGGACTCAGCTCCTACTTGCTGATCGGTCACTGGTTTGAAAAAGCCAGCGCCGCAGAAGCCTCCAAAAAAGCCTTCCTTGTGAACCGCATCGGTGACTTTGGCTTCATGATCGGCATTTTGCTCCTGTTTGGGCTCAACAAAGGCGATCTGAACCTCGACAACCTCCAAGACGCCTTCGTCCAAGGCGGCCCGCTTTTTGATATAACGAAAAGCAACCCTGGAGTCGTCACTGCGATCGCGCTCTGCCTCTTCATGGGCTGCGTGGGCAAGTCGGCCCAATTTCCCCTCCATGTATGGCTGCCAGACGCGATGGAGGGCCCCACACCCGTCTCCGCGCTCATCCACGCGGCCACCATGGTCGCCGCAGGTGTCTATATGATGGTGCGAGTGAGCTTTGTCGTCACCGCATCGCCTATGGCGGCGGAGGTGATCGCCGGGATCGGCTGCTTCACCGCCCTGCTCGCCGCGCTGATGGCTACGCAGCAAAATGACATCAAGCGGGTGCTCGCCTACTCCACACTCAGTCAACTCGGCTACATGGTCATGGCGGTCGGAGCCGTCGCCATCATCGCACAGGCGGGACATGCGCCGCACGGTGCACATCCCGGCCACCCGGCCATGTTCCACCTCTACACGCATGCGTTTTTCAAGGCGATGCTCTTCCTCGGTTCAGGTGCCGTGATCTACGCCTGCCACCACGAGCAGGACATCTGGAAAATGGGCGGTTTGCGCAAGCACATGCCCGTTACCTTTTGGACCTTTGCCATCGGCACCGCAGCGCTCATGGGCGTGCCAGGACTCAGCGGCTTCGTTAGCAAGGAATCCATCCTCGGTGCCGCCTATGATAGCGACTGCAAAATCCTTTTCTACGGTGCCGCCATCACAGCCACGCTCACGGCCTTCTACATGACACGGCTGCTCATCGTCGCCTTCCTCGGGAAGCCACGCACGGAGTCCGCTCACCACGCCACGGAGGTGCCAGTCATCATGCTGCTGCCACTGGTGTTGCTGGCGATCCTGTCCATTTTCTCCGCCTGGGAATCCATCGCCCATTTCCTTCAGGCCATGATGCCGGAGCACGTCCCACCACACACCACTGTGCTCGCTGCCTCTATCATCGCCCTCGTGGTCGGAGTCGGCTCGGCTGTCCTCCTCTACCGTGGCAAAGACAGCGATCCGGTGAAGGTGAAGCTTTTCGCCAACAAATTCTACTTCGACGAGATCTACGCCGTCATCGTCCGTGTGCTCCAGGATCGACTGGCGTGGATCGTCACCGGCATCGAGCGTATTTTTGTCGATGGACTCATCGCTAGGCTGCCTGCGGCGCTTTTTGCCCGTATCGGAGCCGCCACGCGTCAGCTCCACGCCGGACATCTGCAAGGCTACACCTTCCTCCTCGGTGGTGGTGTACTGGGAGTCATCTACCTATTGGTCTTTGTCATTCCTCGCACTCTCGGTCATTGAGAGTTCGATCACCTAGCACAGGCTACCGCTGTGAGGCCAATCATGGAGTCACCACGATTTTGCCGTCTTTCTTCTCCAGCTTCAGCGTTTTGCGCTCGAATTCCTGCTTGTAGCTCCATCCCACCTCGGCAGACCAGTGCCCATCCCCCGTCGCCTTTAGCTCACGCAGTTGCAGCACGAAAGTCGCCAACCGTTCCGCATTATCCACGATGATCGGGCCAGGCTCCACCGCCTTCAAATTCAGCGCATTCACGAACTTCAGTTTCAGATCCGCAAAACGAGCCGTAAACACATCACTTGCGGGCGTCATGAGTCCATCCGCAGTGATTTCGCCCAAAACGATGCTGTAATTCTTCGACACCCCAGGATTCAGTGGCGGTAGCGTAGCGATCACATGCCGTATCGCAGCCTCACCCGCATCATTCTCATAGCTTGCAGGCACAGGATGTCTGCCGCAGGCAGAAAGAGAGAGCGCAAGGAGAATAAAAAGACGGCGAGAGAGCATAACGAGTGCCCTACATCGCACGGAACACTCGTGTTGGCAATACGCGGCCCTGCGCCATACTCCTCGACCCATGTTTGATGTACGAGAAAAACCCAACCAAGTCGAACGCGCCTTTTTAGTCGGAGCGTGCTTTGACCGTCGTGACAAACCTGAGGCACAAGCTCTCCTCGATGAGTTGGGGGAACTGGTGCGCACACTCGGCATCGAAGTCGTAGGCACAGACCTGGTCTATGCCCGTGAGCGCACGCCACGTCACCTCATTGGCAGCGGAAAATCGGAGGAAATCATCGCCAAAGCAAAAGCTCTCCAATCAGACTGCATCGTCTGGGACAATGAGCTCTCACCCGCCCAGCAACGAGCCTGGGAAAGCGAGGGAGACATCTGCGTCATCGACCGGCATGAGGTGATCCTGGACATTTTCAACATGCGTGCCCGCACCCGCGAGGCTCGGCTCCAGGTCGAGCTAGCACGCCTCGAATACTCACTCCCCCGCCTCACCCGCATGTGGGCACACCTTGACCGACAAGGCGGCGGAGCAGGCGGCGGCAAGGGCGGCGCAGGAGCTGCCCGTGGAGAAGGTGAAACGCAGCTCGAAACAGACCGCCGCCTAGCCCATCAGCGGCTCGATCGCGTGAAAGCCGAGCTCGAAGACGTGCGCCGAGTGCGTGACACCATGCGTAAGGAGCGTAGCCGAGTGCCAGTGCCCCACGCAGCCATCGTCGGTTACACCAATGCAGGGAAATCATCCCTGCTCAACAAGCTCACCGCCTCAGACGTGCTCGCAGAGAACAAACTCTTTGCCACACTGGACACCACGACACGCCGCATGGAGCTACCAGATGGCCAACAGATGCTGGTGACTGACACCGTCGGTTTCGTGCGGAATCTACCGCATGACCTAGTCCAATCCTTCCGCGCCACTTTAGAGGAAGCCGTTCTCGCAGACTTTCTCATTCATGTGGTGGACGCGAGTTCACCCGAGGCGGAAAAATTTCATCATACAACCACCACAGTCCTCGGGGAACTCGGTGCCGGCGAAAAACGCGTCCTTCTGGTACTCAATAAAATCGATCTCATCGACGACATTCGGATGCAAGAACTCCGTCGAGCATTCCCAGATGCCGTAGAAATCTCCGTCAAGACCGGGCAAGGAATCGACGATCTGCATCATCGCCTCCACGACTTCATGATCGACCGGGTAGTGCGTCTAGATTTAGATTTGCCACTGGATCGAATGGATCTCGTCGCGCTGGCGCATCAGGAGGGCAAAGTCATCGCCGAAGACTACGAAACAGGCCGTGCCAAGGTCCAATGCGTCGTGCCCAAGCGTCTGGAAAGCCGATTCACCCCCTATTTGGCCAAGTAGGACTAAAAGTCCCCAAGCAAGCGCAAACGCCCAATTCAAACCACACAGCAAATTGCAACAAGCACTCGTATGGGTAACAATGAAACACCTGTCCCTTTATCAAAAAAGCGTTTGCGCTCTTACCATTTGGTGGCATCGCTCGGGTATGCGTCAGGCTCGTCTCAAAGCTCCGAAGCACCACCAAGTTGCTTACTATCACTGCGTTTCGCGCGTGGTGGATAGAACGTTCCGATTGCAGGAGCAGGAACGGGAGATGTTCGTGGGGCTGATGCGGATGTATGAGGAGTTCGGTCAGCTGCGAGTGGTGACTTACTGCGTGTTGGCGAATCATTTTCATGTGCTTGTTCAGGTGCCGCGTCGTCCACAGGTGATGCCTGCCGAGCAGGAGGTGGTGGGGATCGTGCGTAGGGCGTTTGGCAAGGCTGCGGCTTGGAAGCTTCAGGAGGAATTGGAGCATTTTCACAAGATCGGGGCACATGCGGAGGCTCAAAAGATTATCGACGGGCTGACGGCGCGGACGTGGGATGTGTCGGCGTTTATGAAGTCGCTGAAACAGCGATTCACGCAGTGGTTTAACAAGTGCCAGAAGCGCAAAGGGACGCTGTGGGAGGAGCGTTTTCGCAGTACGCTGGTGGAGGGCGGTGGTGTGGCGCTAGCCATGGTGGCGGCGTATGTGGATCTAAACCCGGTGCGAGCGAGATTGGTGAGTGATCCAAAGGATTACCGCTGGTGTGGCTATGCGGCGGCGGTGGCGGGTGTGAGGCGTGCGCGGGAGGGTATCGAGGTGGCGGTGCGGGCGTATTGGGAGGGTAGAAAGGCGCCGTATGGTGTGCTGGAGAGCTACCGGCAGATGATGTTTACCTGGGGGGTGAAGTCCAAAGTGGATGCAGAAGGGCGGACGCGAGGTGCGATCCGACAGGAGGACTATGCAGAGGTGGTGAGGAGTGGCGGGAAGTTGCCCGTGGCGGAGCTGTTGAGGTGCCGCGTGCGCTATTTCACGGATGGGGCGGTAATTGGGTCCAAATGCTTTGTGGATGCGATGTTTAAGTCGCATCGACGGCGATTTGGCGCGGGGCGCAAGGATGGTGCGCGTAAGGTGCGTGGTTTGCTGAAGGCAAAGGAGGACGACGCGGGGCTTTACTCGATGCGTGATTTGCGAGTGGATGTCTTCGGGCCGCGTGGGTGAGCGGATTTACTCTGCGAGTGCTCCGTTTGCTGTTTTTTCGGCACGGTAGGCTTGCGCTAGCAGCGTGACGGGCTGGGTGACGGTTTCGCCTGTGGCGCGGAGTCCATTGGCGAGTTGGAGGTGGCAGCCGGGATTGCTGGTGGCGACGAATGGGGCCTTTGTTGAGCGGATGTGTGCGATTTTTCGTTCGAGGAGCTTCTGACTCTGCTCGGGCTGGGTGATGTTGTAGATGCCGGCACTGCCGCAGCACCAGTTGGACTCGGGCAGTTCTTTGAGGGTGAGGCCGGGGATGCTGGTGAGCACTTGGCGTGGCTCGGAGACGATTTTTTGGCCGTGGGTGAGGTGGCAGCTTTCGTGGTAGGTGATTTCGGTGATGCCTGCGTTTGCTTGTGGTGGACGAAAGCGGCTACGCACGAGCCACTCGTGGATGTCTTGCACTTTTTGGTCCCAAAGGGCTGCTCTCGCGGCGTAGTGTGGGTCATCGTGGAGGAGATGGCCGTAGCTCTTCAAGTGGGAGCCGCAGCCGCCGGCATTGGTGATGATGGCATCGAGCGATTCGAGCTGCGGGAAGGCATCGATTTGTCTGCGGGCCAGTTCGCGGGCGAGCTCGAGCTCTCCATTGTGGGCGTGGAGTGAGCCGCAGCAGCTCTGTGAGCGTGGGGTGATGATTTCGCAGCCATTGGCTAGCAGGACATCGACGGTGTCGCGGTTGATGCTGGAAAAGGCTAAGTCCTGTACGCAGCCGGTGAGCATGCCGACGCGGTGTTTCACTGCGGTGGCAAGTGTTTCGATGCTGGTGATGATTTCGTCCGAAAAGGCGTCTGCGATGCGTGGTGTTTGCGGCTCGAGTTTCGCAAGTGAGCGGGGCATGAGGCCAAAGAAGCGCATGCGGCGCATGAAGCGATCGAGGCCCGTTTTTTGATAGAGGCGCAAACAGCGGCCGACGAGCCGCAGGAGCCACGGGTGCATGAATAGCACGTTGAGTGTGAGCCAGCGCCAGAAGTCACGCTGGGTGCTGCGGGCGACGCCTGCTTGTTCTACGGAGGCGCGGGCAGTTTCAAAGAGCTCTGCGTATTTGACTCCTGCTGGGCAGGCAGTTTGGCAGGCGAGGCAGCCCAGACAGTAGTACATTTCGTCGGAGAGCTCACGAGTGATCGCTAGCTCGCCATCGGCGACGGAGCGCATGAGGGAGATGCGTCCGCGCGGGCTGTTCCGCTCCATTTTGGTCTCCACATAGGTGGGGCATGTCGGCAGGCACATGCCGCAGTGCATGCACTGCTGGAGCACGGAATAATCAAGAGTCTGGAGGAGGGAGGGTGTCAGGCAGGGTCAAGAAAGCATGTGATGCGCTTCCAGCAAGGTGAACGCGGCTTACTCTGCGGTCTGCTGCCGTGCGAGGACGGTGACGATGAGGATGAAAAAGCACATCACGACCGAGAAGAGTGGGAACTGCAAGGCGGGTGGGAGGCTATAGACGAGTGCGAGCGTGGGTATCCACACGAGCCAGTTGGTGATGAGGACGGTGGGGCAGGTGCGTGTCCAAAAGCTGCGATCGAGTGTGGCTCGGGTGCGTGCCCAGGAGCCGCCCATGTCCACCCAGCGCATGGCGATGAGTAGTGTGGGCACGAACCAGAGTGGGCTCATGATGAATTGGTCCACGGCGACTTTGGTGATGAGGGTGCGTGCATCATTGCCGGTGCCGAAGAGGTAGCCCTGGAGGCGGTAAAAAAGGTCGATCTCCATGCCGCGGTAACCCCAAAAGAGCGCTAGGAGGCCGATTCTCCGCATGCGGTCCGCCTGGGGGAGTGTGCCGAGTAACCATTGGACAAACGACGGCAGTAGGACTGCGGCGAGGATGGTGGAGCAGAGGGAGAAGAAGTAGGACCAGCGTATTTTAAGCTCGCCGATGCTCTGCCATGCATCTGCGACGGCTGGGAGCTGATAGTAGCTACCGACGAGTAGCACGACGACGATGTTGAGCAGCACGCAGGGCACGCGGTTCTGCCGGAAGACGCTGCTGATGCTGGAGAGGATGCCAGGAGTAGCTGGGGATGAGTCTGGCATGATGAAAAGCCCTGCCAGGTGTCCTTAACCACGCTCCTGTACCACACCGCGTCCGATGCCGCGGTATTGGAATCCGAAGTCGGCTGCGGCGATGGGGTCGATGAGGTTGCGGCCATCAAAGATGAGCGGAGTGCGCATGGCCTCACGGAGATCTGCGAGGTCGATGGAGGCGAATTCTGGCCATTCGGTGGCGATGATGAGTGCTTCGGCATCCGTAGCGGCCTCGAGGGCGCTGGAGGCGAATTTGATCTTGGAGGCGATGGGGAGCTCACGGGCTTTATCCATCGCTTTGGGGTCATAGGCTGTCACAGCGGCTCCTTCGGCGACTAGGGCCTCGACGAGGCTGATGGCGGTGGAGCTGCGTACATCATCGGTATTGGGTTTGAAGCTGAGGCCCCAGACGGCGAGTTTTTTTTCTTTGAGCACCCAGAGTGCCTCACGGATGCCAGCGAGGAAGCGCGTGAATTGGTGCTCATTGATGCGCTGGACTTCTTCCAGGAGCTTGAATGGCGTGCCCATCTGGCGTGCGATGGCGATAAAGGCGGCGATGTCCTTGGGGAAACATGAGCCGCCGTAGCCGAGGCCGGCATTGAGGAAGGCGCGGCCGATGCGTTTGTCGGTGCCGATGCCTTCGGTGACTTTGATGACATCTGCCCCAGCGGCTTCGCAGATTTCGGATAAGGCGTTGGCGTAGCTGATTTTGAGGGCGAGGAAGCTATTGGCAGCGTGTTTGATGAGCTCGGCGCTGTTGATGTCGGTGACGAGCACGGGAGCGACAAAGGGCTCATAAATCTTCTGCATCAGGGCGAGGGCGCGGTCACTGTTGCCTCCGATGACGATGCGGTCGGGCTTCATGAGGTCTTCCACCGCGCTGCCTTCGCGGAGGAATTCTGGATTGCTCACGACATCGAATTCCACGCCGGGCTTCGAGTAGCGGCGGATGGTGTTGGAGACGCGTTCGCCGGTTTTGACTGGCACAGTGCTCTTATCGACGATGACGCGGTAGGAGTTGAGGTGGACGGCGATTTCGCGGGCGACTTTTTCGATGAAGCTCAGATCGACGCTGCCATCCGCCTGGGGTGGTGTGGGGACGGCGATGAAGATCACTTCGCCATGCTCCACGCCTTCCTCGGTGCTGGTGGTGAAGCGCAGGCGCTTGGCGGCCACGTTTTTCTTTACCATGGCCTCTAGGCCGGGCTCGTAGATGGGGATTTCTCCAGCGAGGAGGGTCTTTACTTTCTGCTCGTTGTTATCCACACAGCAGACGTGGTGGCCTACTTCTGCAAAGCAGGCACCTGTGGTGAGTCCGACGTAACCAGAGCCGATGATGGTGAGTTTCATGATGCGTTTTCACCGTGACGCTACGCGGCAGGGCAGGGGAGTGCAAGGAGTGGTGCAGAGTGCCCGCACGCAGGTCAGGCACCGAACTGAATGGCGGCGATTTTTTCCGCCATGTCATGGCTAGCGCAGAAGACGAGCTCCGCCGCAGCCGCGCGGGAGAGCCGCGCACGCATCCGGACGACTTCACCGACACTCTGACCATCGACGTAGCCCTCCACGGGCCTGCGCTTGGGATCGAGGCAGCGTATTTCCACAGTGGTATCGGGTGAAAGCAGGGCGCTGCGCCAGTGGGCAGGCTCCAGCACATTCGAGCCGACGAGGAGCCACGCAGGGGTGTCTGCGAGCAGGGGGGAGGCCCCCATACTGCGGGCGTAGGCCGTGCTACCGGCGGCTGTGGCCACCAGGGCACCATCGCTGACGAGTTTGGGGATGCGGGGCACGCCATTGACGATGATCTCCAGCCATGCGGACTGCGCGGTGAGCCGCTCTAGCCAGGCGTCATTGAATCCATGTGCCGTGTGGCGCCGACCTGCATCGTCCTCGAACTCCAGGAACAGCATCGGCAGTTGGCGGAAAATAACGTCGCAGGGCGGGAAGGCGGCTGATCCGGCGTGCTCGGCCCCATTGAGCAGGAAGCCGATGTGGCCAGCATTGATGCCGAAAAAAGGCAATCGACCGCGCCAGTGCTCGCGGATGCCACGTAGCATCGCCCCATCACCGCCGATGACGGTGATGAAATCGGCCTCGGAGGCCGGAGTGTGGTTTTTTTCCAAAGGGGCGGCGAGCTCGCGTGCTTGGGGATTTTTTGCGTCGGCCTGGAGGAAGTAGCGTGAGTGGACCAGGCTACCACGGGCCCAGTTTGCAGGGATCGGAGCGCGGTAGAGGCCGTAGCGCTCGATGTAGGCAAAAGCACGCGGATGGAGCATCTCGGATACGGTTTGACCATGCTCTAGCAGCCCACGGATCGTGCTGCTGGCTCCTTCGACGTTGATATCAATGATGCGTGAGTGGGGCGGCAGATCCGCCTCCTTGAGTGAGTAACCCGGGCGCTGCATCACCGCGAAGCGTGCCGTGAACCAGAGCTCTGCCCCACGCTCCCAGGTGCGCTGGATGGCGGACTGGCCACTGGCACCGCCAGTGAGCAGGTCTGCACCGACGACGTGCCAGACCTCATAGTCTCCTTCGAAGCGAGTCTGTAGCTCGTGATTCCGAGAAAAGGTATCACGCTCGAAATCACTCAGATCGACCGTGACGCCATGGATGCCGCCAAAAGCGATGTCTGCGAGGGCTGCACGATAGACCGGTGGCACGCTATCGGTGACGGGCTTGTCTGGTCGTGGGCCACAGGGGATGATACGCACTTCATCAAAGTGACGCGTCAGCTCCCGCGCGATGTGCGCGTGATGGAGGCCAGGTGGATTGAAGCTGCCGCCG
This sequence comes from Verrucomicrobiaceae bacterium, assembly GCA_016713035.1. NCBI lineage: Bacteria > Pseudomonadati > Verrucomicrobiota > Verrucomicrobiia > Verrucomicrobiales > Verrucomicrobiaceae > Verrucomicrobiaceae bacterium. Next base: position 45,238 of record JADJPW010000016.1, on the reverse strand, counting down.
AAAAGGGCGAGACGTGCGGGCATGGAGCTATGTTGGCGGCGGTTTGCGAAAAGGGAACTTTGATTTTTCTGAACTCGGGCGATGGCATCCGCTCATGGCAGACTCATCGGACTCATCTCCCCCGCCTCCTTTACCGCCACCTCTGCCGCCGCAGGCTGCGCCAGTCATCCCAGCAGGGGATGAGCGAGAGCTCCGTGTGCGCGGAGGTCGTATGGGGCTGGTTTTGGCCTGGCTGGTTATCGTGGGCACGATCACCTTCATCATCCAGTCCGAGCCACGTTGGAAAAAGAAAGAGGAAGCGGCGAGCGGTGGCGCATCGAATATCGTGCTGGAGCTGATCGGGCGCTACACCGTCGGGGCCCATCATGTTTTTAGCCAAACGGGCATGTGGACGGAGGCGGTCGAGGCCCAGTACCTCGGCAATGTAGCGCCCCAGGTGAAAACACCTGCGGATGAGCTGAAGGTGGAGCTACTGCGAGCCTGGCTGCGCTCGGAGTGGCCGCGTGCAGAGAGGCTGGATGCGCTAGCTTCTCAAAATGAGGCCCTGAAGGCCGATGTGGAGGCAATCCGGCTCCTCCAGAAAAAAACCGCTCTCGATGACGCGGCGTGGCATCGGCTGGAGGAGCGGCATGGCTGGCTAGCACAGCTCGCACAAGCCCTGCCACATGAAAACACCCATGAGACCCGTGTGACCATCTACCAGCAGGCGACACGCACGCTGATGGCGCTGGGGCTGGGCACGATGGGAGTGGTGGTGGCGATGGCGGTTGGTCTGGCGCTGTGCATCGTTTTCATCGTGAAGAGAAATGCCGCACGCAGTCGGGGGGCGCCGCCGCCGATCCGCTTCACTCGGCCATGCGAGTCGCCGGTGGCTGGTGGCGTGCTGGTGGAGGCCTTTGCGATTTATCTCGGCGGTTTTGTGTGGCTCCCAGCGCTCGTTTTGCTGGTCTACCCAGAGATGCCGCAGCAGTGGCTCTATCTGGTCATCCTAGGCGTGGTGTGCATCGCGGTGCTGTGGCCGCGCTGGCGTGGAGTGCCCACCGCGACGTGGCGGCAGGCTTTGGGCCTCCACTGCGGCGCGGGCTTGTGGAGGGAGATGGGTGCGGGTCTAGCCGTGTGGCTGGCTGCGCTGCCCTTTACGGCATTGGCATTGCTGCTCTCCTCATGGTTGGCTGCGTACAGTGGTAGCACGCCGGTCCACCCTATCGTGAAGGAATTTGCCGGTAGTGATGCCTCTCGGCTCGCCGCACTGGCCCTGGCGGTGCTGTGGGCTCCGGTGACAGAGGAGCTGACTTTTCGCGGGCTGCTATTCCCTGGGCTGGCGGCACGTTGGCGGCTGGTGGCGGGCGTCGTGGTGAGCTCATTCCTCTTTGCTGCGGTGCATCCGCAGGGCTGGGCTGGTGTGCCACCGCTGATGGTGCTGGCCGCTGCCTTCTCCCTCATTCGTGCGTGGCGTGGTAGCCTCATCGGGGGCATCACCGCGCATGCGCTGAATAATGGTCTCATCACGCTGATGATGCTGGCCGCCTTTTAAAGAACGAAATTCGTGCTGGAGCCGCAGCGGGATCAGGGGCAGATTTTGAGCGATGTCAGCCGCCGCCCCCAAAAAAATCCTCATCGCCGAAGATGTCCGCGCTATCGCCATGCAGCTCCGGCATGCGCTGGAAAAGGCGGGCTATGTGGTCGATGTCGCGAGCGATGGAGAGCAGTGCCTGGAGAAAGTGGCTTCCTTTCACCCAGACGTGCTGGTGCTGGACCTCATCATGCCGAAGCTCAATGGTCTCGAGGCGATGCGCATGCTGCGTGCGGCCCCTGAGACGGAAAATCTGCCCGTCATCGTCACTACGGCGAAGGATTACTCCACGGAACTCCAGCACATCCGCCAAAGCGGGCCGCTCGATGTGCTGATCAAGCCCTTCGAGCCGAAAGTGCTGCTGAATCGCCTGGAGAGCTTTTTCAGCACCTCCGCGAGTTGCTCACTGGAGGCGGCGCGGCCAGCTCGTAGCACAAAACCGACCGACATCTATGCACCCAGCTTGGACTCCAGCAGGCCCCATGCACGGTTCTGGGGCACGCGTGGCTCGATCCCGGTCTCTGGCGGTCGCTACGCACAACATGGCGGCAACACGACATGCTTTGAGTATTGCACGGGGAAGGATCGCATCCTTTTTGACGCCGGATCAGGCTTACGAGATGCGGGGCTCTCGATATTGAAGGATGGGCCGCGTCACATTCATCTTTTCATCACGCACACGCATTGGGATCACATCCAGGGCTTTCCCTTTTTCACGCCGATTTACGTCCCCGGTTATGAAATCACCGTTTATGGCGAGCGTGGCTTCGGCAAGAATCTGGAGTCGCTCCTCGTCGGTCAGCTCGATCGGGACTACTTCCCGGTCCAGCGTGAGGATCTCGCCGCGAAGGTGAACTTCGTCTTTCTCGATGACAAGCCGGTCGAGATCGGTGGGGCAAAGATTTCCCGTGAGTATGTGCAGCATCCTGGAGCCACGGTGGGCTTCAAAGTGGAGCACGACGGCTGGAAAGTGGTCTTTATCCCGGATAATGAATTCCTCCAGGGCTACACTGGATCACCCGTAGGTCTGGAGCGTGGCAGTGACATCGTCGTGCCACATGAGCCCCTACTCAGCTTTGTCGAGGGCGTCGATCTGCTCGTGCATGAGGCGCAGTATCTACCGGCTGATTACCCCAAAAAAATCGGCTGGGGGCACTCGAATCTGGCCAGCGCATGCGCATTGACCAAGCTGGCTGGCGTGAAGAAGTGGATCGCCGTCCATCATGATCCCGACCATGACGACAGCGCTCTGCATGCGAAGTACAACCTCACGCAGCAGATTTTGAGCGATGTCGGCTACCGCATCCCCTTCCTACACGGATACGACGGACTGGTGGAGTATCGGTGATCGAATCAGGAAGCACTGGGGCCGAACTGGCACCCTAATCCCGCAAAACAGCTCCGGCCTTGGATTCATCCAGTTCGCCCTCCCATTTCGCGACGACGAGCATCGCGAGGCTGTTGCCGATGAGGTTGGTGATCGCGCGGGCTTCTGACATGAAGCGGTCGATGCCTAGGATCAAGGCGAGCCCCGCGACGGGAATGGTGCCCGTGGAGGCGAGCGTGGCTGCTAGCGTGATGAATCCGCCGCCGGTGACTGCCGCAGCGCCTTTGGAGGTCAATAACAGCACGCCCAGGATGCCCAGCTCCTGCCAGAGCGACAAATGCGTGTCTGTGGCCTGAGCGATGAATAAAGCAGCCATCGTCAGGTAGATGCTGGTGCCATCCAGATTGAAGGAATAGCCCGCTGGCAGCACGATGCCCACCACACCGCGTGAGCAGCCTGTGTGCTCCATTTTGGTCATGAGCTGCGGCAGCGCGGCCTCAGAGGATGAGGTGCCCAAAGTCAGCAAAAGCTCCTCGCGGATGTGCTTGAGCAGCTTCCACAGCGAAAAGCCATTCCAGCGTGCGATGAGGCCCAACACCACAAAAATAAACACCGCACAGGTGAGGTAAACACAGCCCATGAGCAGCGCGAGCCGCCCCAGAGCGCTCACACCATATTTCCCGATGGTGAAGGCCATCGCACCGAATGCGGCAATGGGAGCGGCTTTTGTCACGATGCTCACGATGCCGAAAAACATCCGCGCTATGGTGTGCAGCAGTTCGGTGATCGGCCGCGCCTGCTCTCCCAGCCGTGCTAGGGCGATCCCGGCCAGGATCGCGATGAAGAGCACCTGCAAAATCTCCCCTTCGGCGAAAGCGCTGACAAAGGTCTTCGGGATGATGTGCATCAGGTGCGCTACGAGGGTCTGCTTGCCCGCCGATTGAGTGTAACCCTCCAGTTTGGCGGAGTCTGCCGCACTGACGCTCATCTGCGCCGCATCCACATGCATGCCAGCACCTGGCTCGATCACCTTGGCCACGATGAGGCCGATGATGAGCGCCAGGGTCGTCACGACCTCAAAGTACAGCAGCGCCTTCCAGCCGACACTGCCCAGTTTTTTGAGATCGCCCATGCCAGCGATGCCATGCACCACCGTGCAGAAAATGATCGGCGCGATGAGCATCTTCACCGCATTCACAAAGGCAGTGCCCAGTGGCTCCAGCGGCACCGCCAAATCAGGACAAAAGAGCCCCAGCAACACTCCCAGCACGATGCCGATGAGTACCTGGACGTAGAGTGAGCGGAGCCATTTCATGGGCGCGGATGCTGAAAGGAGTCCTGCATCTGCGCAACTGCTGTTTGCCGCTACTTCAGGCTCCGCAGCCAGGCGACGAGGTCGAGCAGCTCGTTTTCTGGCATTGTTTGATCCAGCCCCATCGGCATGAGGCTGGTGGTGAGTGTCACATCACCCGTGATGCTCTGATGCGGCACATTTTTCTCCTGACCGGCCACATCCACGACGAGCAGGCCCTCCGCTGTGTGGCTCTTGATCACGCCGAGCGTTTGCTGCCCGTCGCTGGTCTCGATGACATGGGCCTCGTAGTCGCGGGCGAGGGTATTGGAGGGGAAAAGGATGCTTTCGAGCAAATCGCGCTCGGTGCGGATCGCTCCGATCTTGCTCAGGTCCGGGCCGATGGGCCGCCCAGCGTCGCCGATCTTGTGACAGGCGATGCAGGTGCCTTTTCCAGCTTTGAAGTGCTCTGCGCCTTTGGCCGCATTACCACTGGAGGCAGCTTTTTCGGCCAAGGGGCCGAGTTGGCGCTTTTTGGCCTCCGTTGCGGCTGCGGCGGCATTGTAGGCCGGGAGGAGGATGGTTTCAAAAATGTCTGTGGGCAGGTCTGCGAGCGCGGTGCGGTATAGACTCTCCTGCTGGCTGGCGATGGCCGGATTCTTCGCGATCTCGCGTGCGAACGCGCGGGCGATGTCCGCGTCCTTGTGCCGTTTCAGCAGCGGGAGGAGCGTTTTGAGCTCCACGGGCCCCACGGTGGCAAAAAGCGGCGCGATCTCCGGCACACGCATCTTCGGAAGCGGCGCATGCACGATCATCTCCGCCGCCTGGATCTTCGCCGCAGCGCCCGATGCTACGTCCGTGAGCACATTTTTGACCATCGTAAAGGTTTCGCCTTCTAGCTTCACCGACTTCGCCGCATCCAGCGCCTTGAGCCGGATGGAAAGCGGCTGCTTCGTGTCATTGGCAATGGCTTGCAGCTTTGCATCGAAGTGTGGCGTCTTGAGCTTCTTGATCGCATCGAGAAGGAGTGGGGTGGGTTTTGCGAGAAGGGCTTCGAGAGGTTTGAGCCATCCTGCATGACTTATGCCGCCCGATTGGTTAGCGATGACTCGAAGGGCTACTGTTTGTAGCTCTGGATTTTCAGAGGCGAGTAGCTTCGAATTCATTCGCTGGGCTGGTTCTGTTGCCAAATGAGCGTAAAGGATAGGCGAAACACGCTCAAACCAGTTCGAGCCGTAGGTTGAGGATTTTTGAAGCCATTTTTCCAATATGGGCTCCAGTTTCGCGGCAGCCTCCGGGTTGGTTTTGGCAAATTCAATAGCCGCCCGACTTGATTCGCCGAAATAGTTCAACCAACTCATGGCAATATGTAATGCGGGTAGGTTCAGACTCGGATCATTGGTCGCAATGCCACGAATGATTGCGAGCATTCGTCGTTGCGTTGTGTCTTGTTCGGCGTTCTCCAAATCTTTCAAATCGAATGCCTTGGTCACGATGGCCGCGTAAATGGCTGCGTGCTCCGTTGCAGGATCAAGTTCAAAGCTTGATAGAGTATTTAGAAGCAGACCCTTTGCCTCGGTGGGCAACTTACGGGTCATCGCAATTTGCATGAGCTCGCCCGCGCTTAGAGTTTGAGGCATACCAGCCGGGCGTCTGTAATAACTTGTTCCAGTGCCAGATTTTGTAACGGGATCACTCCAGATCGTTGGCCCGATCTCCCAACTGCCTGCCGCCATATTCAACATGGAGAGGCTAACGGAAGTATTTTCACCAGTTGGAACACGCAGCTTATAGCTAGGGAACCATCCCAGAGCCTTAATGTAGTCAGGACTTTTGGGAAGGGGTTGCTCTGACAATCTTGGGTCTAGAAATGGCCGCATTGCATCCGGGTGTCCGACCTGTCCTGCAATGAAAGTTGCCAACAATCCCGCCTGCCGAGCTGCATGATCTGTTGTATAAAGGCCTACCGCAATTTTGTCGACCAAAGCAAAGGCCCACATGTCCCAGATGCATTCCAGCTTTGGACTAAATGATAACCCATCCTCTACAAGCAGACGTGCGGCCTTTTGACGAACGAACTCACGATTGTCGCTGAGTAGTTCGAGTAGCTGCTGTTGGTCGTATTTGAATACTGTTATTTTCCTTTGAGGATCGGGTGGAGTTATTTTCAGTTTGAGTGTCAATCCATAAGGGTCATCGACTTTAGCTCCCTGCTTTTTCACGCGATACACAGCCCCCAGCAGATCACTCTTCGCCATCAAGCTACTCGGGCAGCCGATGCGGAACCAGCCGCCGGTGTCGAGGAGGAGGAGGGAGCCATCGGCGTCTTCCATGACGTCGGTGAGGTGGATGTCGGGGCTGTCGTGGAATTTGAGGAACTCGTTTTCGACGGCTTTGTAGGTGCTGTCGTCTGGGGTGAGCTCCATGCGCACGAGGCGCTGGGTGTTGAAGTGAGTTACGAGAAGGTTCTCGGTTCGCTGTTCTCGGTTGGTGGGGTAGCTGCGCCAGAAGCAGCAGCCGCTGACGGCGACGTGGCCGAAGTTGTACATCACCGGCATGGTCTCCAGTGTGCGCGGCAGGTGGGCGATGGCCTGGAGCTGATCGGCACGCTCATAGACGCCGCCGTAGAGCCAGTGGATGATGGTGTCACCGCGTGGCTGGGTGTAGTAGAGGTTTTGCACGCCGATGATGTCGCCCTCAGGGGTGAAATCGACTTCGACGGGGTTGTCCCCGCAGCCGAGGGAGTGCCAGGAGACGTCGCTGCCATCCGGTTTGCAGCTCCAGATGCCGCAGGCTTTGGAGTTATCGACTGGGGTGCCGTCTTTCTGTTTCACATCATGGCCTTTGCGACCGTGGCACCAGTAGAGGCGGCCATTCGGGTGCAAAAAGGGGCCGTGGATGTCGGCGGCATTGCCCGTGTAGTCGAAGCCGGTGACGATCTCTTCGCGTTTATCAGCGACGCCGTCGTTATCGGTGTCGGTGAGTTTCCAGATGGAGGGCGGAGAGCCGACGTAGAGGCTGCCATCGAGCCAGCAGGCACCTTGGGGGAACGTCATCTTGTCGGCGAAGATGGTGCTTTTGTCGAAGTATCCGTCCTTGTTGCTGTCTTCGAGCATGAGGACGCGGTTGGGCGGATTTTTTTCGAGTTGTTCTTTGTTCCAGTTCACGCCGGTGGCATCACCGATGAATAGACGACCCCGATCATCGACACAGCCCATGATGGGGTGTGTGACGAGCGGTGGTGCAGCGGCGAGCTCTAAGGTGTAACCAGGTGGGAGGTCGTGGCGGGGGATTCCTGATTTTGGATTCCTGATTCCTGATTCTGTAACCACCACGGGCCGCTTGGCGCTGGCTGGGATGTCGCTGCTCTGATCCAGTGGGAGGTCCGCAGCCAGGGCTGGCGCGGTGAGGAGGAGGTAGAGTAGGCGGCGCATGACGCTGCCAAATACGGTGATGGGGGGATGCATTTGTCTTTGGGAGGTGTAGGCGCAAAAAAAGGCTCCAGGTGGGTCTGGAGCCTTTTCGTGGAGATCTTGGAGGATCGCGGTGATTCGATCAGCGGATGATGATTTTCACGGCTCCTTGGCCCTGACGATTGTCATCTGAGCTGACGATGATCTGGGCGAGGTGATGGCCGCTGCGCCAAGTGGCACTATTGATGGGCTTTACCTGGATGAGGTAGGCACCGGTGCCGACATTGCGGAAAGAAGTGATGTTGTTGCTGAAGGGGGCTTGCTGCCCAGGCACCTCAAAGTACTCCATGAGCGTGAAGTTGTCCTTGGAGAGGTCTGTCACGGGCCAGCCGCCGCTGCTGACGAGAACGAGGATGTTGGCGGGATGGGTGTTGCCATTGGCGGCAGCGCCAGCAGAGGCCTGGGTAGAGAGGGCTAATGGTGTGCCGGCAGGCGATGGATTCTTGGCGATGACGAGCTTTTGTGCGGGTGCTGGTGACGGAGCTGGTGCGGGTGCGGGAGCTGGCGGTGGTGGTGGCGGACTGGCTTCAAAGACGGGCTTAAAAATAGGAGCTGGCTCTTTTTTCGGCGTGGGGGCAGGTGCAGCGGCGACGGGGGCTGGTGCGGCTGGCTTCTTCGCAGGTGCTGCCTTGACTGCTTTCGCTGGCTTTGCCGCTGGCTTCGGTGCTGGTTTTTTCACAACGGTGGCTTTTTTTGCTGGAGCAGGCTTTTTGGCTGCGCTGGCTTTTTTGGCTGGAGCCTTAGGAGCAGGCTTTTTCGGGGACGCTTTCTTGGGAGCAGGTTTTTTAGCCATGGCTTGTGTATTGGTTCGATTTTAGGATTTTTCGCAGGCTAGCAAGAAAACCGGCTAGATGTCGAGGATGGTGTTGGGGTGCTCACGAATAAATTACGAACGGAAAGCTCGTGGAACCGGCCTAGAATGGAGCTTCCAGCGCCATAAAGAAAAGGCTGACTGCGAAGGCAAAAAGCCAAATATGCGGGTTTTTTGGTGGAAATTATGATCAGTGCCAATGTTTGCATGAACAGTATTTTCGAGTTTCTACGGTAGTTAGCGAATCCGCGAAAAATTTGAAAACAGCGTTGCATTTCTCGTAGAAACCAGATTATAAAGATTGATTAACTATCAATTATACCGGTTGAAATGGGTGCCGACCTTCGGGTCCATTTCTTTCTGTTCCCTCCCGTCTCATGAACGCCTCCATCGCATTTCCGCAGCCTTTCAGCCTACCGCAAGGTAGTGGCTGGCCGCAGCGTGTGCTGCAAGATGCCCTATATAGAGTGACGGAGTTGTTTCACGTCGGGAGCTGGCCGTGGTTCGGCGCGGCTGATGTGGCTTCCGATGCGGGAGTGACCACGCGTGGTCAAATGACGCCGGAGCGTGGTGAAAGCGGAGGCGGCAGTTCCTTTGATCCTGATGGACCAGAGATGCAGGTGCTCGGGCAGCGGGCGATGCCCTTTTATCACCTGCCGGTGCTGATGCAGGAGGTGCTGGAGGCGCTACAGCCGCAGAAGGGCAAGCTCATCTTTGATGGCACGCTGGGTGGTGGTGGCCACAGCGAGGCGCTGCTCCAGCACGGTGCCCGTGTCGTCGCGATGGATCAGGACGAAGAGGCCATCAAGCATGCCAGCGCACGACTGAAGCCTTATGGTGAGCGCTTTTGTGCCCTGAGGGGAAATTTTCGCCATTTCCCGCAGATCATCGAGGAGACTGGCATTAGCGGATTCGATGGCATGCTCATCGACATCGGCGTCAGCAGTCATCAGCTCGATGATGCCGCTCGCGGCTTCTCCTTCATGCGGGATGCACCACTCGACATGCGCATGGACACAGATGCGGAGCAAACAGCGGCTGACATCGTGAATACCGCGTCGGATGAGGAACTTACGCGTATCTTTTTCGATTATGGCGAGGAGCAAAACGCACGCCGCATCGCACGAGCTATCGTGAAAGCACGCTCATCACGGCTCATCACCACGACCATGCAGCTCGCAGAAATTGTCAGCACGGCATCGCCAAAGCGTGGGAAGCGCCACCCGGCCACGCTCGTCTTCCAGGCCCTACGCATCGCTGTGAATGACGAGCTCGCCGCGCTGCGTGACTTCCTCGCAGCAGCACCGAAGTGGCTGAAACCCGGTGGTCGCCTCGCGGTGATCACGTTTCACTCTTTAGAGGACCGCATCGTGAAGCAAACGCTCGCGCACCTCGCCGCGCCGCAGCTCGATAGGCCCGAGTGGCCCGCTCCGAGGCCGAATCCCGACCATTTTCTCACCCTCGTCACCAAAAAGCCCATCGAGGCAAGTGCTGACGAGACTGCACTCAATCCCCGCGCTCGCAGCGCTCGTCTGCGTGTCGCCGAACGCCTCCCCGCCGCGCCATGAGTACTCGCCGCCGCACCACTTATCGCAATCGCCTCGGGCTACCTGCCTTGATGGTCATCCTCGTCGTCGTCGCATCGCTTGCGTGCGTAGGCTTGCTCGTGGTGATCAGTAAAAACCGCGTTCGTGCTCTCGGTGAGGAGCAGCGGAAGGTGGAGTCCGAAATCCGCCTGCTCAAAGATGAGATCATCCGCCTTGAGCAGTCTCGGGAGAAGGCCTTCACCTCGCAGCGTCTCCAGCCACGTCTGGTGAAGATCGCCACGCTGCTACGACCCCTGGAAAAAGACCGCATCATCCTGCTTCCGCCAGTCACCCAGCCTCAAAAGGTCGCCACAGAGTCAGAAGGCCCACCGCCTGCTGCTCTCCCCGTCACGCACACACTTGCGCAGAATTCGTCACCACCTTGAGCCAGCCACTCCCAGATCACATCCAGCTCCGCCGCGACCGCCCTCTGTGCCGCCGCATGATGCTGCTGTTGTCCTTTTTGCTGATCGGCTTCTCCATCCTCGTGTGGCGCATTTATCACATCCAGGTCAAGGATGCACCGCGTCTAGCCCAGCTCGCACGGGACAAATATCAGCGCCACATCATCCTCCCTGCGCACCGTGGCACCATCCGCGATTGCAATGATGAGTTCCTCGCCTTCGACGAGTCGTTTGCTGAGTTTTACACCGATCTGCGGCAGATCCATGAGATCGTGCCCGTGCGCTTCCAGCTCGCGAAACTCCGCGGCATGAAGGCCAGCGACCTCAAAGCGCAGCTTTCTGAGAAAGACACGCTCATCGCCTATCACCAGCATCTCGCGAAAACCCTCGGTAGCCTTTTGCAGCAGCCGGAGGCCGAGCTTTTTGCCAAAATCACAGAGAAGGCCAAAGGCGAAGTCATTCTCGCCAAAAACGTCGAGCTCGACACCGCCGACCAGTGGAAGATCCTCTTCAAAGCGGAGCACGTCATCGGCGTCCACATGCGACCCACTGTCGAGCGCACCTTCCCCGCGCAGCAGCGGCTTGCACTCTTCATCGGGGACACAGACCGCCAGACACATCGTGGTCGCTGGGGCGTCGAAATGCTCATGGATGGCATGCTCACGGGCACCTCTGGTGAGCAGTACATCGAGCGTGATCGCAATGGCAATGAACTCCCAGCCTACCGCGGCCAAGTCATCGAGCCACGCAACGGCCACGACATCCATCTCACGATCGACATGCAGCTCCAGGACACCGTGGAGGCCATCTGCGAGCGAGAATTCCGCAAGCACAAAGCCAAGCGTGCCATGATCGTCGTCACAGATCCCTTCAGCGGCAGCATCCTCGCCGCTGCAGCTCGTGTGCAGGAATCACCAGGTCAAAACAGCAGCGCCTGGCTCAATCAAATCACCGCTGGGCTCTACGAGCCTGGCTCCACCTTCAAGATCGTCACACTCGCTGCCGCGCTCGATCGCAAAAAAGTCTCCCCCGGTGAAACCATCGACTGCGAGGCGATGAGCTGGCATGAGCCGCATCTCAAAGTCTGGATCAATGACGACGAGCACAATGGCCGCCAGACCGTCAAAGGCGTCTTCGTCCACTCCAGCAACATCGGCACCTACAAGATCTTCAAGCGCATCGGACGCGACTCCTTGCTCGACTACATGGGCCGCTTTGGCTTTGGTCAGCGCACCGGCATCGGCGCAGGCTTTGGCGAGGAAAAAGGTTTCGTGAATCAGGGCAAATGGAGCAATCCCAGCTACACACGCATCCCCATCGGTTACGAGGTCAGCGCCACGCCGCTACAAGTCGCTCTCGCCTATGGAGCCATCGCCAATGGTGGAACGCTCATGCAGGCACGCATCATCGACAGCATCACCAGTCCAGACGGTAAAACGGAGATCGTGCCGCCCCAGGCGGTCGGCCAAGCCTGCACCGCTGCCACTGCCGCACACCTGCGGAATTTTGCTGAAGCTGTCGTGCTCGAAGGTACGGGCAAACGCGCCGCTTTGCCAGACATCCGCGTCGCGGGCAAGACGGGCACCTCGCGCCGTTTCGACGAAAAGAAGAAAAAGTACATTGAGAATCACTACGTCACCTCCTTCGCCGGATTCGCCCCCGTGGAGCAGCCACAAGTCGTCTGCATCGTCATCATTGACGATCCTGTCGCCGCAGATCATCACGACATCCGTGGTGGCAAAGTCGCTGCTCCCATTTTCGCAGAAGTCGTCCGCGAATCCATTCACCACCTCGCTACCCGCCACCAAAAGCGCATGAACCTCGCGCAGGAAGGAGGCGAGCCCTAACATGACACTCCGCGACATCATCACCCATCTCGATCATCCTGTCACCAGCGGCTCGCTGGATACAGAAATCACCGGCCTCGCCTATGACTCACGCAAAGCTGCGCCAGGCATCGCCTTTGTCGCCTTGCGCGGTAGTAGCGCAGACGGCCACAGCTTTATCCCAAAGGCCATCGAGGCTGGTTGCGCTGCCATCATCGCTGAACAAGCCCCGCCAGACGGCTGCACCACGCCGTGGGTGCATGTGCGTCAGTCACGCATCGCGCTGGCAGATGCCGCTGCTGCATTGAATGGCCATCCGGCGAAAAACATGACCCTCCTCGGAGTCACCGGCACCAATGGCAAGACCACCACGGCCTTTCTCGCCCATCATTTGTTCAATATCGGTCAGACGCGTTCTGGATTGCTCGGCACCATCTTTTACGACCTCGGTGATGGTCAGCATGTGCCTGCCACACACACCACACCCGAGTCCCTGGAGATTCACGGCCTGCTAGCCGAGATGCGGGGCAACGGCTGCCGCGCCTGCTGCATGGAGGTCTCATCGCATGCGCTCGATCAGCATCGTGCGCACGGCTTGCCCTTTGCTGCCGCCATCTTCACCAATCTCACGCAGGATCACCTCGACTATCACGGTACGATGGAGAAGTACTTCGAGGCGAAGACCAAGCTCTTCCAGATCGCTGCGGACACACCCCGCGCCGCACTCGTCATCAACACCGATGACGCCTGGGGGCGCAAGTTGGCAGAAAAATTCGCCTACACGGGCCGCGTCGTGAAATACGGCTTCGGCATTGGTAGCGACTTCCGCGCCAACAACGTCCGCTACGACATGACGGGCACAAATTTTGAGCTGGAGGCCAAAGGCCGCAGCTTCCTCGTGCGCACGCCCCTCATCGGCGACTTCAATGTGTACAACACGCTTGCGGCACTCGCTGCAGTTAGCAGCAGTGGCCTGAATCTGCGTGAAGCCATCGCCAACATGCAAAAGGCCCCGCAGGTCCCTGGCCGACTCGAGCGTGTGACAGATACCATCACGCGTTTTCAAATCTTCGTCGATTACGCCCATACACCGGATGGCATCGTCAATGCGCTCAAAACGGTGCGTGCGCTGCGACCTGGCCGCATCATCACCGTTTTCGGCTGCGGCGGGGATCGTGATCGCATCAAGCGCCCGCTCATGGCATCTGCGGCCGAGCAGGGGAGCGACATCTGTGTCCTCACAAGCGACAATCCACGCACGGAAGATCCACAGATCATCTTAAACGATGCCAAGGCTGGTTTTGCCCGGCCACAGCAGCACGCCGTCATCGCAGATCGGCGTTCCGCCATTCAGATCGCCATCGAGAATGCTCGCCCGGGCGACATCGTCGTCATCGCGGGCAAGGGCCACGAAGACTACCAAGACATCCAGGGCAAAAAGCATCCGTTCGACGACCGCAAAGTCGCCCGCCAGATCCTCCAACAAACCAAGACCACTCGCGCTCTCGAACGCGAAGAAAAACAAGCCGAACGCGAGGCTCAACAAGCCATGCGCAACGGCGGAGGCGGCTTCGACCGTCCACCCGACCGCCGCTTCTAAGTCTTTTTATCTTTCTCTATGTCTCCCACCGCTCTCCAAACGCTCGCCACTTACGCCGCAGCCACGCTGCACGGCGAAGGCACGCGTCTGATCGAGAACGTGAGCACGGACACGCGTAAAGTGGCCGCTGGGGACCTCTTTGTGGCCCTTATCGGCGAAAAATTCGATGCACACAGCTTCGTGCCGCAAGCCGCCGCAGCGGGTGCGGCAGCCGTAGTCGTCAGCAAAGTCGATCCCGCGTGGAAATCGCTCCCGTGCCCCATTTTGGAGGTGAAGGACACTTTAGTGGCACTCCAGCAGATCGCCCGTGGCTATCGCCAACAGCATGCGCCGCTCATCATCGGCCTCACGGGCTCCAACGGCAAAACCTCCACCAAAGACCTGGCCGCCGTCGTGATGAGCAAAAAGCTCGTCACCCGCGCCACCTTTGGAAATCTCAACAACCACATCGGCGTGCCATTGACGCTGCTCGCACTCAAAAACGGCGAGCAGTGCTGTGTCACGGAAATGGGCATGAATCACCCAGGTGAGATCAAGGTGCTCACCGACATCGCAGATCCAGATGCGGCCATCGTCACCAATGTCGGCATGGCTCACATCGAGTACATGGGCACGCAGGACGCCATCGCCTGGGAAAAAGCCACCCTACCAGCACAGGTGAAACGCGGCGGCATCGTCGTCCTGAATGCCAATGACAAATACAGCGATGTCATCGCCCGTCATTGCCAAGCCACCGTCTCCACCGCTGGTGTGAATGCGGGAGATGTCCGCGCTACAAATCTCCGCGCGGATGGCACTGGCACCACCTTCACGCTCGATTTCAGCGGCGAGAAAGTCGAAACACGGCTCCCCATCCTCGGTGAGCACATGGTGGGCAATGCCGCACTCGCTGCGTGCATGGGCTGGCGTCACGGCATTTCGCCCGCAGACATCGCAGAGGCCCTTAGCAATGCCAAGCTCACCGGAGGCCGCGTGGAGCCGAAAATCGTCCATGGCATCCGCTTCATCGACGATAGCTACAACGCCAATCCTGACAGCATGATCGCTGGACTGCGCACTCTGGCCAATTTGGAGGCGACAGGCCGCCGCGTGGCCGTTTTAGGCCGCATGGGCGAGCTCGGAGCTCTCGCAGAGGCCGAGCACAAACGCGTCGGTGAATTCGCCGCATCGCTCGATCTCACCGCCCTCTGCACGGTCGGTGGTAGTGACGCCGAATGGATCTCCTCCGCCGCTGCCAAAGGACTGCACACACGCCATTTCCCAGATCACGCCGCCTGCGCCGCACATTTGCGCGAGGTGCTGCGTGAGGGCGATCTCGTCCTGCTGAAAGGCAGCCGCAGCGCCGGCATGGAAAAAATTCTTCAACACCTTCAACCCGCATGATGTACTGGCTTTACGAATTACGCGAATGGCTCGCGGTCCATGACTGGATCAGCGACGACGCCGCGCTGTATAAAATCCTCAATCTCTTCAAATACCACACCTTCCGTGCTGGTGGAGCCGCCATCACCGCCTTTGTGCTCTCGTTGCTCTATGGTGAGAAGCTCATCTGCAAGCTCATCTCCCTCAAAATCGGCCAGCCCATCCGCACCGCCGAAGAAGTGCATAAACTCGCCGAGCTCCATGGCAAAAAAGCTGGTACGCCGACCATGGGCGGCATTTTGATCCTTGCGACCATCGTCCTATCCACACTGCTGTGGGCAAAGCTGGACAATGTGATGGTCTGGATCGTGCTCTTCACCACGCTGGGCCTCGGAGCGCTCGGATTCCGTGATGACTACCTCAAGATCAGCAAAAAGAACTCCAAGGGCGTCTCCGCCCGCACCAAGCTCATCTGGCAGGGCGGCGTAGCCTTCATCACGGCGATGCTTTTTGCCTACTGCGTGCCAGCGGATAATGGCCACACGCTGCGGGCACTTTACATCCCCTTCGTCAAAGACGCGGTCATTGCAGACATGGGCATCTTTGCCGTCGCGATGTTCACCATCATCATCGTCGGAGCCTCCAATGCGGTGAACCTCACGGATGGGCTCGATGGCTTAGCTACGGGCTGTTCCCTGACCACCGCGCTCGCCTATGCGGGTTTTGGCTACATCTGCGGCAATGCGAAGTACTCCGACTACCTCGGGGTCGCACATCACACGCTCGCCAATGAGCTGCCCATCATCGCCATGGCGCTCGCAGGTGCCTGTCTGGGCTTCCTATGGTTCAATGCGCATCCGGCGAAGATGTTCATGGGCGATACTGGCTCACTCGCACTCGGTGGCTGCATCGCGGCGCTCGCGATCGGCTGCAAACAAGAAATCGTTTTGGCCCTGGTCGGCGGCGTCTTCGTGATCGAGGCCATGAGCGTCATTCTACAGGTCTGGAGCTTCAAAACACGCGGGAAGCGCATCTTCCGCATGGCACCCATCCACCACCACTTCGAGCTCGGTGGCTGGCATGAGAATCAAGTCATCGTCCGCTTCTGGATCATGAGTCTGCTCTTTGCCCTGCTCGGACTCGCCACGCTCAAACTCCGTTAATGAAATACGCCCATCAACATCTCGCTATCCTCGGTGCTGGACGCAGCGGCCTCGGTGCTGCTCGTCTGGCGCGGTTGCATGGTGCGGAGGTGACGATCTTTGATGAAGGGGATAAGGCCAAGCAGGTCGAGGACTTCCGCTGCGTGCTCGGTCAGCCCGCACGCGATCTAGTGGTGAAGCCGGGGGACTTCGATCTCGTCATCATCAGCCCAGGCTTGGATGAGCACTGGCCGCTTCCGGCTAAATTCACCGCTGCAGGTGTGCCGCTCGTCGGTGAAACCGAGTTCGCCTTCAATCTGACGGACATGCAGATCGCCGCGATCACTGGGACGAATGGCAAGAGCACCTGCACGGAGCTCATCGCGGCCCTTTTCAATGGCTGCGGCATGAAATCCATCCCTTGTGGCAATCACGGCATGTCCCTGAGCGAAGTCGTCGCCAGCGGCATTCGCTACGATGTGCTCGCGTGTGAGATCAGCAGCTTCCAGCTCGAAACGATCCGGAATTTCCGCGCCAAGGCCAGTTTGTGGCTGAATTTCGCACCAGATCACTTGGACCGCTATCCCGGCATGACGGAGTATTTTGACGCGAAGGCCCGCATCTTTGAAAATGCCACGGAAAGCGATGTCGCCATCGTGCGAGCCGGTGAGAGCATCTCCAGCGGCAAAGCACAGCGCTGGACTTTTTCCGCCTACGGTGCTGAGGCAGATTACAGTTACGGAAACGGCAAGTTCTACCGCGAAGGCCGCGAGATCGGCTCGGCAGCGAATCTCAAAGTGCGTGGCAAACACAACATGGAGAACGTGTTGGCTGCACTGATGACGGGGAAGGTCTTTGGACTCGAATTCGATGCGATGCTGAAGGCGCTGGCGGATTACGAGGTGCCACGCCACCGCTGCGAGCTGATCCGCACCCTCGCCGACCGCGAGTACATCAATGATTCAAAAGCGACCAATCTCCACGCCCTGGAGGCCTGTCTGCGCAGCCAAGAGCGGCCCATCGTGCTCATCGCCGGTGGCAAGGACAAGCAGCTCGATTACTCCCCGCTGCGTGCCGAGCTGAAGGGGCAAGTGCGTGCCATGGTCTTCATCGGCGAGATCTCGCAGCAGCTTGAGCAGACTTTTGGCGACCTGCTGCCGTGTAAACGCGGCGCAGACATGGCGGAGGCTGTTTTGCTCGCCACGCAGCTCTCACAGCCCGGTGATGCCATCATCCTGAGCCCCGGCACGAGCAGTTTTGACATGTACACCGGCTACGGCCAGCGCGGGGATGTCTTCCGCGACGCCGTGAATGCCCTGACCTGATTTTTTCTCAGTAAACACCAACCCAGCGCACCCATGAAAACCAAGAAAACCAAAAACGAATCGATCCTGATGCGGCTCATCGATGGTGAGCGGCATAAACACCGCGTCGCCCTCGTCACCGACGAAGGCGAGTGGAATCAGCATGAACCCAACACCGGCATGGCACGCATGTTCGTCGTCATGCTGCTCATCCACGTCGTCCTCATCGGCGGCATCATCATTTATGACTTCATGGGCGAGGAGGAGGCTCCCGCGCAGGCCATCACCCAGGCTGCTCGTGCTACCAGTGCCAGCGGATCATCGGAACTGCCGCAGGCCAGTGAGGAGATCATGAATGCGCAGGCCAATGCCGTCGCGAATCCTGTCGCCGACACGGAAACGTACACGGTGGCCTCTGGCGATAGCATCCGCAGCATCGCGGAAAAGCATGGCACCAGTGAGGAAGTCATCATCCAGATGAATCGCCTCGATAAAGGCATCCAGATCGGACCTGGCACGCTGCTCAATGTGCCGAAGGGAGCTGTTCCGGTCGCCCTGGGCATCAGCCGCGAAGATGCGGAAAAGATGGTCGCTCGTGATCAACCACCTGCTCCCCAGGCTGAAGCTGTGAAGACCCAGGATGCACCCGCCAGCATCGGAGCCACCACGCAGGTCATCTCCCTCGTCGCTCCTGGAGAGCCTGCACCGAATGCGGCCTCACTCCTCGCGGCTGCGGAGACTCCCGCGACCGCCACGCCTGCTCCTGAGCCTGACACGACCGAGATCATCGGTGGAGCCCCCAATCCCCAAGCTGTGGCACTCTTTGCCCAAGCTGCTGAGGAGAATGAAAAAGCTCTGGCGGCTGCAAAAGAGCCCCCTGCTGTGACCAAGGAAGCGGAAGAAGAGGAAGCTCCCGCAGTCCGTGAGGAGCCCAAGCGCACCGTCAAAACCGAGCCACGTCTGGTGAAGCCCAATCCAGTGCCCACCCCGAGCCAAATGAGCAAGCGCCTGGCCGATGCGCCGCCTGCTCCGAAAAAATCTGCGACCAAGAGCACGCCAAAGAGCAGCACGAAGTCCACGCCGACCAAGACTGCCAGCAGCACCAAATCCAGCAGCTCCAAAACACACACGCTGGCCGCTGGCGAGACGCTTTACCGCCTCTCCACGAAATACGGCGTCTCCGTCGCAGCCCTGCAAAAAGCCAATGGCATCAAGAATCCCAATTCGATGCGGAATGGGATGAAACTGGTCATTCCTGCGAAGTAAGCCTGTAGCACGAGGGGATGGTGCATGGAGTCCATGCGCCATAACCCCATGCCCCTGACTCCTATTCTAGTTCATGTCACGTCACTCCATCATTCTCCTACTCACTGCTGTCATCGGGCTCCTCGCGCTGGGGTTCACGATGCAGGCGAGCACGACGTTTGAGGTGGTGGAGGATGGCGAAGAATACTCGCGGCTGTGGAGGCAGGTGTTCTGGGGAGGGCTGGGGCTGGTGGCGTGTGCGGTCACAGCATTGTTGGATTTTAATGTGCTGAAGCGCTGGCGCTGGCAATTGCTGATCGGTGCGGCGGTGCTGCTGGCGCTGTGCTATGTGCCCGGCATCGGAGTGAAGGTGAATGGCGCACGGCGCTGGATCGGGCTGCAAAGCCTGGGCATCACGGCTGCTCGCATCCAGCCGAGTGAGTTTGCCAAGATCGCGCTCATCATCGCGCTGGCGGCGTGGTTTTCGACGAATGAGGGGCTGGAGCGCAGTTTTAAAAAGGGCTTCCTTCTGCCTGGACTCATCCTGATGGGCATCGTCGGGCTGATCGGCTGTGAGTTTGACCTGGGGAATGCACTGCTGGCGGCGACGGTCGGTGGTGGCATCATGTTCACCGCTGGGACGAAGCTGCGGTATTTGTTTTTGATCGTGCTGCTCGTCGGCGGTGGACTCGCGGCGGGCATCAAGTGGCTGCCGAACCGATTTGAGCGTGTGATCGCGGTGTTTGACCTGGAGGCGCATAAAGAAGGCCTCGGCTTGCAGCAGTGGGTCTCCCTGCTGGCCTTTGGCAGCGGCGGGATCGAGGGCCGTGGCCTGGGAGAGGGGCGGATGAAGCTGTCCTATTTGCCGGAGGCAGAGACAGATTTCATTTTCCCTATGATCGGTGAAGAGCTGGGCATGCGTGGCACGATGAGCACGGTGTTCACCTTTGCGTTGCTGGTGATGAGTGGCTTCATGATCGCGGCGTATGCACCGAATCGCTTTGGCAAGCTACTGGGAGCTGGATTGACGTTTTTGCTCGGCATGGAGGCTTTTTTAAACATGGGCGTGACGACGGCCATTTTGCCAAACAAGGGGCTGCCGCTGCCTTTTGTGAGCTACGGCGGCTCTAGCCTGCTGGCGGCGATGATCGCCGTGGGCATCCTGATCAATATCCACCGCCAAGGTGTGCATCTGAGCCGCGAAGACCTCCCCGTCATCCGCCGCAAGCACCGCTGGACACCGCAACTGTGATCTGGCTGCTCGTTTCACTTCCGAAGAGGTAAGTGCGACGAATGGAATTCTGATGCAAAGCAGGGGCCGTTGGTGCGTTGAGTCTGGCATGTTCTTGATGACTCCTTTGATGCGGCTTTTGGTCTCGGTAGTGGCTTTTGGATCGGCGGTGGCCGCTCAGGAGAGGCCGAACATCATCGTGATCATGGCGGATGACCTCGGTTACGGGGATGTAGGCTGTTATGGGGCCAAAGCAGTGGCGACGCCGAATATTGACCGATTGGCGGCGCAGGGAGCGCGGTTTACGAGTGGGTATTGCAGCGCTTCGACGTGTACTCCGACGCGGTTTTCCCTGCTCACGGGCACGTATGCTTTCCGGCAAAAGGGGACGGGTGTGGCCCCGCCGAATGGTCCAGCGCTGATCCGGCCTGGGACGGAGACGATGGCCTCGATCTTGAAAAAGGCTGGTTATGCGACGGCGGTGATCGGGAAATGGCATCTGGGACTGGGTGATGTCGCACCGGAGTGGAATGGGGAGCTCAAACCGGGGCCGCTGGAGATCGGCTTCGATCATTGTCATCTGCTGCCGACGACAAATGACCGTGTGCCGCAGGTGTATGTGCATGATCACCGGGTGCTGAATCTCGATCCGAAAGATCCGCTGTGGGTGGGCAATACGCTGCCTGATGCCGCGCATCCGACGGGGCTCACGCATCGCAGCACGCTGAGGATGGACTGGAGCCATGGGCATGACCAGACGATTCATAATGGCATTAGCCGGATCGGCTTTTATACGGGTGGGCAGGCGGCGCGGTTCCGTGATGAAGACCTGGGCGATGAGTGGGTGCAGCGCAGTGTCGCGTGGATCGAGGCGCATCGTGAGCAGCCGTTTTTCCTCTTTTTCGCCAGTCATGACATCCATGTGCCGCGCATGCCGCATGAGCGATTCCAGGGCAAGACGTCGCTGGGATTCCGTGGCGACTGCATCGTGGAGTTTGACTGGTGTGTGGGTGCGCTGATGAGCACGCTGGACCGGCTGAAGCTGACGGAGAAAACGCTGATCGTGCTCTGCTCGGACAATGGGCCGGTGCTCGATGATGGCTATAAAGATGGTGCCGTGGAGAAGCTGGGCACGCACCAGCCAGCAGGGCCTTTTAGCGGTGGGAAATACAGTGTGCTGGAGGGCGGCACGCGGACCCCTTTCATCACCCGGTGGCCGGGCCATGTGCCAGCGGGCACGGTGTCGAGCGCGGTGGTGTGTACGATCGACTTAGCAGCGAGTTTTGCTGCGCTGACGGGCAGCACGCTGCCGCGTGAAGCCTGCCTGGATAGCCAGAACGTGCTGCCTGCACTGCTGGGCACTCCGGGTGCGAAGGGGCGCGAACATTTGCTCCAACAGGATAATGCCGGTGCGAGCATGGGCTTACGCGTCGGTGATTGGAAGCTGGTGCGCACGCCTAAAGGTGGTGCGCTGAAGAAGAAGGCTAAGACGCCTTCGCAGCAGCCGAATGGGCCTGGCGCTGCGCTGCGGCTTTTTTACCTGCCAGATGATCCTGCGGAAAAGAAGGATCTGAGCGTGGAGAAGCCAGAGAAGGTGAAGGAACTGGTCACGCGACTGGATGCGATCATCGCAGCGGGGCGCAGCCGGGAGTGAATCTGTTCAGCGGTGTGGAGTCGCAGGTCAGTCGATGTAGCGTAGCTCGTTGCTGACGAGGAGGGCCTGGCAAAAGGCGGCCCAGGTGGCAGTTTCACGCTGGGATTCGTTTTCTAAGGTGGAGACGAGCATGGAGTCTGCCTCGCGGAGGAAATCGCGGGCGCGAAGGAGCTCGGAGTCACTCGCGGTGCGGCCTAGGGCGCTGTGATAGGCTGTTTGGATGCGTGCGGTGGGATCTGGGCTGCTGTGCAAGAGGCGTGTGGCAAAGCTGCGTGCCTGATCGAGGATGAAGGCATTGTTCAGCAAGTAGAGGGACTGGGTGGAGAGCGCGGCAGTGTCCCGGTGGCTGGTGACGGTGGTGGCGTCTGGTAGATTGAATGGAGTGAGCTCGGGCGGCATGGAATTGCGCAGCATGAGCAGGTACACGCTGCGGTGATGGCTGGGCTGATGCAGCGGTGGGAGTTCATTGATGAGTACGTCGCGGTGCTGGATGAGGGAGCCGGTGGTGGGTTGGGCATCGAGCTGGCCGGTGGCACAGAGCATGGCATCGCGGATGGTTTCAGCATCGAGTCTGCGCACACGCTGCTGGCCGAAGAGGGCGCGGCGCTTTTCCATCGCGCTCGGTGACTCCATGGCATCCTTCTTGGAGCTGAGTTGATAGGTGCGGCTGAGGACGATGTGGCGGATGAGTTTTTTGAGAGACCAGCCCTCGCGCATGAAGCGGGTCGCGAGGTGATCGAGCAGCTCTGGATGCGTGGGACGCTCGCCCGTGAGGCCAAAGTCGTCCGCTGTGGCGACCAGGCCTGCGCCAAAGAGCTGGAGCCAGACGCGGTTCACCAGCACGCGTGCGGTGAGCGGGTTCTGCGGGCTGGTGAGCCAGCGGGCCAGCTCGAGGCGGCCGCTTTGTGTCTTTTCGGTAATGGGGCCGCCGCCGCAGGCGCTGAGGAAGCCACGGGGGATGGCGGCACCGAGTTTTTTCGATTCACCGTCGATGTTGAGTTTGCAGTCCTCGATTTTTTTGGCGTCTCGCACGCCCATGGCGAGTGGGGCATCATCTGCGTACTTGAAGCTGGGCTTGGCAGGTGGGCGGCGTGGTTTGTGCGGGGCGAGGATGGGCTCCAATTCGCTGCGCAGGCTGACTTTGGCGGCGGTTTGCAGCTCGTGCAGGGGTGTCTGGGGTGCGGTGAGGCCCTGGTGTGCGGCGGCTCCCCACATGGTTTCGGTGCTGCGGAAGATACCAGCCAGCGCGTAGTAGTCGCGGGTGGGGATGGGATCGGTTTTGTGATCGTGACAGCGTGCGCAGCCGATGCTGAGTCCGAGGATGCCCGTGCCGATGACGTTGATCTGATCTGCCACGACATCCATGTCGAAGTTGTCGTTCATGGCCTTGGCGGGCTTTGCCCCGAGGGCGAGCAGGCCGGTGGCGATGAGGTGGCGGTCACGCTGCGCGGGGGAGGTGGCGGGTAGGAGATCGCCTGCGAGCTGCTCGGTGATGAAGCGGTCGTAGGGCAGGTCTTCATTGATGGCGTGGATGACGTAGTCGCGGAAGCGCCATGCATGGGGGAAGCTGGGATTGCGGCTGAGGCCGTCGTTGCCGTTGGATTCGGCGTAGCGGGCGATGTCGAGCCAGTGGCGGCCCCATTTCTCGCCAAAGTGGGGACTGGAGAGCAAGCGGTCGATTTCTGCCTCCAGATGAGTGAATGGGGTGTTGGCGGGCGGGAGGCCGATGAGGTCGTAGGAGAGGCGGCGGCGTAAGATGGCCGTTTCGGCATCGGGGGCGGGTTGGAGGCCGTTTTGCTCGATTTTGGCCAAGATGAAGGTGTCTAGGCTTTGGCGTGGCCAGGAGGTGTTTTGGATGATGGGTGCCTTGGGATCAGAAATCGGCTGGAGGGACCAAAGGGGCTGCTGAGGGGCTTTTGGAGCGGTTTTGGGTGCGTCGGTGCGTGGATCAGGGGCTCCCATTTTGATCCATTCGGCGAAGTCGGTGATGATGTGGGCGGGTAGGCGCTTTTTCGGTGGCATTTCGAGGCCGTCGTAGCGCACCGCTTGGACGATGAGGCTCTCTTCCGGCTTCCCTGGGATGAGCGCGGGGCCAGATTCGCCACCCGCGATCATTTCGGAGGGCGCATCGAGGAGTAGCTTGCCGCCGAGTTTTTTGGAGTCCTGTGAGTGGCACTCGTAGCAGTGCTTGATGAGCACGGGGCGGATTCGGCTCTCAAAGAAGGCCCGCTGGTCCGGCGTCATGTCTGCTGCGAGCGCGAGTGCGGCTGGCAGCAGGATGCTGAGGAGGGTGAGTCTGCAAACGGGCATGAGGACACGCTACTACGTGTGAGCCGAGGGTGCTTTTGCGGCCGAGGCGGGTTCTCAAAATGCCCGTCTGATTTCCCACGACGGCGGGGCGGGCCATGGGCGCTGCGATGGGCTACAGTGCTGGCGGCCTGTCGGTGAGTCTGAAGTAGCGGTGGTTTTGCCGACTGAGTGTGAATTGGAGCAGAAACAGGGCGATCACGAAAACAATGATCCAGCGGGAATCCATGAGGGGCCGCTCTGGAGTGCCTGGGCTGCGCTGCGTGATGTAGCTGGGCTCGGAGAAGGCGATCAAACCGATCCATCCGAGTCCGCAGGCCGTGGTGAGCCAGAAAACATAGGGGAATTGTTTTTTGGTTCGTAGCGAATGATAGACGACCCAACTGAGGATGATCAGGCCCAGTTTAAACCACTCGTAGGCTGATTGGCGGATGGGGAAGTCTGGTGCCCGCCCGCCAGCGACGAGCGAGAACAACAAGCCTATCAGGTATGCTCCAGTGGTGAGTGCTAAGACGACTCCAAATATTTGGCCCAAGCAGCCAGGTAGAAAAAGGCAGCCTTGCACCGCCTCTGCGGCAGGTGGGAGCGGTGCTTTGTCTTGATCTGGCGTGCTCATGCGCTGGATTCTCTGGTTGATGGCTGAATTGGCAAGTGTGGAGTGTGCGGACAAAAAAAGCCGGAGATGTGAGCCCGTTGCAAAACCCTCTGAAATCTCTGTGCTTCTCCGTGTCCTTGTGGTCGATGAGCAAGAAAAGCCCACCGCAGGTGATCCTACTCGTCCTCTTACTCCTACTCGTCCTCGATCCTTCCGCGCCGCAGGCACCACTGAAGCTCCGCGCCGCACTCCACACGCCTTTTCGAGGACGAGTAGGAGGACGAGTAGGAGGACGAGAACGAAACGGGCACTCTCCGAATCCACTTCCCGGATGAACCCAAAAAAAGCCGGAGCGTGGGGGCTCCGGCTTTGGGTGGTGGGATGAGATGTGCTGCGGCGTGGTTTATTCTTTGGCGGGCTTCCAGTTGCGGACGAAGTCGAGGCACTGGGTGATCTCTGGGACGCTGGTTTCCCAGTTGTGCTCGTATTCGCAGTGGAGGGGGCCGGGGTAGCCCTGGGCGGTATATTCGGCGAGGATGGCGGGGATGTCGCTTTTGCCGGTGCCGAAGGGGAGGTCGTGGGCTTTGACGTTGCCGAATTCGTTGAGGTCTTTCATGTGGCTGTCAAAGATGCGGCCTTTGAGGATTTTGATGCAATCGACGGGATTGAGGCCGCTGCGGACCCAGTGGCCGACGTCGGCGCAGGTGCCCATGCGGGGATCGCGGTTTTTGACGAGGTCGAGGACGTAGTTGGGGTCCCAGAACATGTAGGCGCGGTCGAGGGGGCGCTTGGGATGGTTGTGGATGGCCATTTTGATGTCGAATTCCTTCACGAGGGCTTCGATGCCGTCCATGCCGGCGACGTCTGGCTCGGAGATGACGACGCTGATGCCCATGGTTTTGCAGAATTCGAAGACTTTGCGGTCCTGGGCGGCGTCTTTGCCGAGTTTGACGACGCCGTAGCCGACGGCGGTGAGGCCTTTGTCGGTGAGGTGTTTTTTGATTTTTTCGATCATCTCGGGGGTGGCGTTGTGGTCCCACTTAGCGGTGTCGTCGAATTTCTGACCGGGGTAGAATTCGATGGTTTTGCCGCCTGCTTGGGCGGTTTTGTCGATGGCTTCAAAGACGGTGTAGAGGCGGAAGCTGTAGGCTTGGCAGCCGGCGTAGAATTGGCCGACTTTGGCGCTGTCTGGGATGCTGGCGGCGAAGCTGGCCGCCGCGATGAGGAGGAGTGAGAGGAGGATTTTTTTCATGGATGGGATGGAATGGGATGGAATGGAATGGGTGGGATGATGGGTGGTGGCTCAGAGGTTTTTGTCGATGAGGAGGGTGGCGGCGCGTCGTGGGGCGGGGTGGTGGCCGTTGATGCTGGCGCGGAGCTGCTTGGCGCGGGTGATGCTGGCTTCGGCCCGCTTGAAGTCGCCGGTGGCTTTGTACACGGCGGCGAGGTTGATGTAGGTCTGGGAGAGGTCTGCGGGGTCGATGGGGCCTACGGGATTGTGCTGGCGGATGGCGAGCGCTTTTTCATGCATTTCGAGGGCGCGGTCGATTTCTAGCTGGGCGTAGTAGAGGACGCCGAGGTTGTTGTAGAGGGAGGCGACGCGGGAGCTGTGCTCGCCTTCGAGCTTCTGGAAGGCGTGGAGGCTTTCTTGGTAGCAGCGCTCGGCTTTTTCATAGTCGCGGCGGTGCTTGTAGATCATGGCGAGGTTGTTTTTGATGATGGCGGATGCTTCACCACCATCGAGGCCGCGTGTTTCGCTGATGTGGAGGGCCTTTTCGTAGAATTCGAGGGATTGGTCTGTTTTGCCCCAGCGATCATAGAGGTGGGCGAGGAGGCTGAGGATGCCGACTTGGAGCTCGTAGTCGGTTTTGCGGCTTTCCTGGGCACGGAAGAGGGCCTCGCGGTAGAGGGATTCGGCTTTGCGGAAGTCGCCTTCTTTTTGGCGGAGGTCGGCGAGGACGCTGATCTGCTCGACGAGGGCTCCGATGCGGCTGGTGTCATGGTAAGCGATCCGCCGCGCCTCTTCGACACTGCGGGAGGCGGAGCCGATTTGCTGCTCGAGGGTGGGTTCCACTTTGAATTCCTGATTTTAAGATTCCTGAGTGCTGATTCAGCGGTTCTGGGTTCATGAATCAGGATTCAGGAATCCAGAATCTTGAATTAGGAGGCGTCGCGGTAGGATTTGGCGAGGTTGGCGATGGTGTCGCGGGCTTTGGCCATCATGTCGCGGGAGACGCCGTTGTTTTCATACCAGTGGGTATAGGCGTGGTTGTCGAACATGATGTCGAAGTTGGTGATGAGGCGTTCAAAGACAGCGGCGATGCCGGTGTGATTGACGAGGGCGAGGCCGGAGGAGGCGAAGCCTTCGGGGGCGGTCTCTGCGACGCCGAGTTTGACGCCAGTGGGGACGTAGGAGGCGAAGTTGAGGGTCTTGCGGATGGCGGCCATGTTTTCTTCGACTTCTTTGGCCTTTACGTCGCCACGGAAGAGGGCGCAGGCACTCAAATAGACGCCGTTTTGCCAGTCGATGGCGGCGGTGAAGTTGTCCTGTGCGAAGGTTTCTTTGGCGACGTCGGGGAAGTTGATTCGCACTTGGCCTTCCTGGCCGGGTGCTCGCATGGGGGCGAAGGAGGCGGTGAGGAAGTGGTTGCCGGGGAAGGGGACGAGGTTGGTGACGAATTCGCTGAGGTCGGTGTTGAGCCGGCCTGGGAAGCGGAGGGAGGCGGTGACGCTGCTCATGATGAGGGCGACGATGTGGTTCAAGTCCATGTAGTTGGGGCTGCGATGCAGCTTGGACTTGGCGATGCGGAAGAGGGCTTCGTTGTCGAGGAGGACGGCGGCATCTGCGTTGTCGAGGATGCGCTGGAGGGTCAGAATCGCGTTGTAGGGCTCGACGGCGGAGTCGGAGATGACGGGCGATGGGGCGACGGAGAAGGTGAAGATGCGCTTCTTTGGATAAGCCTGACGGAGGCGCTCAAGGATGAGGGAGCCGAGGCCGGAGCCGCTGCCGCCACCGATGGAGTGGGTCATGAGGAAGCCCTGGAGGCCTTTGGTCTTTTCGACGGCGGCGTCGATGACGTTCATGATCTGGTCGATGATTTTTTCGCCTTCGACGTGGTAGCCGCGTGCCCAGTTGTTGGCAGCACCGGGGATTTTCCGGACGATGCTGCTTTCGTCAAAGAGCTGGGCCATGTCGCCGCCTTCGATACGGGCGATGACGCCGGGCTCGAGATCGACGAGGACGGCACGGGGGGTGTATTTGCCGTCACGGACTTTATGGAAGAAGACTTCCATGTTGGTGTTGGCGGCGATGTTGGCTCCAGCCTTGGGGGTGCCGGATTCGGTGAGGCCGTGTTCACGCAGGATGAGGCGCCAGAAGCGGTCTGCGATTTGATTGCCGCACTGGCCGACATGGATGCTTAGGATCTCTCTCATGGTGGTGACTTTTTTCGGGATGAAGTGGGACGGTGAGGGTGATGAGGCGGTTTAGCGGCGATCGACGAGGTCGCGGAGGCTGACATTGGTCGTGGGTGTTTCCTGCGGTGCGGTGGAGTCTGCCGTGGGGGACAGGGCGGCGACGCGGCTGGCGCTGGAGTCTTGCACTTTGGCCTTGGCGCCGCTTTCTTCGGCGACTTGGTAGCTCTGGATGAGCTCCTGCGCGGAGGCGCGGAGTTCATTGATCTGGTCTTCGGACATGCCTTCGTTGAGGTACCAGTTGGCGAAGGCTTTGCGCTGCCAGAGCTTGTCGAAGTTGTGGCAAATCCGGTCGAGGACGCGAGCGATCTCGGTGTTGTTGGCGAGGAGGACCATGCTCTTGCGGTGGGACATGCCGCTTTGCTCGACGTAGCCGATTTTGAAGGCGGTGGGGATCCAGTAGGTGAGGGGGAGCTTCTCACGCATGGCGGCGAGGGTGGCGTCTGCGAGGGGCTTGTCATCCATGATGCCGCGGTAGAGGACGGCGGTGGAGAGGAAGCGGCCCTCCATGGGCGAGCAGGCGGCGAAGACGCTGCCATTGTCAAAGAGGGACTGGATCATCGGCTCGATGCCCATTTCTTCGAATTTGCTGCGATCCGGCGGTGTGAGCGCTGCGAAGGCACACATGAGGAAGTGCAGGCTGGGCTGCGGCACCAGATTGGTGAGTAGCTCGCGGAGGCTGATCTCGACGGTGAGGAAGCCGCTGAAGCGCATGCTGGCGGTGAGCCCGGCGAGTGCCTCGGTGATGAGGAGGTTCAAGTCATCGACGGTGGGGCTTTCGATGTTCCATTTGCGGTTCGCGAGCTCAAAGAGTGCTTCGTTGTCAAAGATGAGGCAGGCATCTGCGCTGCGGCGGAGGGAATTGAGCGTGAAGACGGTGTTGTAGGGCTCTGTGACGACGCTGGAGACCTGTGGGCTGGGCAGCACTGCGCAGGAGAGAACGGGGATCTCGCTGTGTTTTTCCTTCAGTGTCTCGATGAGTAAGGCACCGAAGCCGGAGCCACTGCCGCCGCCAGTGGCGTGGAGGACGATGATGCCGCCGACGTTGTCGCACTTGTCGATTTCGATGTCGAGACGGCCCATGACCTCTGGGAGGACCTCACGGCCTGCGCCGAGGTAGCCGACGGCGAAGTTGCCACCGGCACCTTCCGTGCGGCTGATGAGGTTGGCTGGATTAAAGAGGGAGCCGCTGTTGGCACGCACGTTGTCGATCACGCTGGGCTCCAGATCGACCATGACGGCACGGGGGACGAAGCTGCCGCTGGAGCCATCGCCGAGGCGTGAGAAAAAGGCGCTCCAGTTCCCGCGCGGCTCCTGTGCTTGCTGGGTTTGGCCAGTGAGTGGGTCGATGCCGTGCTCCTGGCAGATGGTTTTCCAAAAGGAAGCCGCGATCTGGTTTCCGGCTTGGCCGATAGACACGACGATAACATTATTTACCTTCATCAGTGATGGTTCTCCTAGGGTTCGCGGTTTGAGTTAAAGGGAGCTTGTGGGAATGCAACTTGGGATGTGTCAGCGATGTGAAAGTGAGTCTGGATGATCCACCTCCGTGCAAAGTGACGGATAATTGTTTTACCTGCTGGCTCGCCTAGAGTCCAAGCAAAATACACGCTAGAAATTAGTTCGCTTTCCTTAACCAAGCAGATCGGACACCCAACGTCGTAAAATGGCTGTTCACCGTGCCAAATCGGCGACTGGTTTGGGGGTGTCCTGGCCGGTTTCGCGGCCGATCATGTCTTGCTTCACCTGGCCTTGGCGCATTTTTTCGAGTTCCTCAGCGGTGGGGAGGAGTGCTTTTCGTATGATGACGGGCTGTGGCTCTGTGCTCGGAGGCTGGGTGACTGTCTTTTCAGGGGCGGATGCGGTGGGCTGGACTGGCGCCGCCTGTTTGGCTACTGGGCCTCCGCCACCCGTCTCGGTGGTGATCGGCACGGTCACATCGGACACCTTTTGTCCTGCATGATCCACCGTGATGGGCCTGTCGAGCAACATCCAGGCCCCCAGGGCCAGCAGGATCACCGCTGCGGCTGCCCAGACCACCCATGGCAGGCCATCTCTCTGGGTGGAATGCAGTGGGCGGAAGTCATGCTTCTGCGCATGTAGTAGGGAGGGAGCATCTGTGGACTCTGCTTGGTCTGGGTCGATGTCCTCATCGAAATCAGAGACTGCGCCCACGCTTTCCATGCTTTCGATCGGCACCGTCTCGCCGCGCAGGCGGGTGGCGAGGTCTGTGCCCGTGGCACCAGAGAGCGTCTGCTCGAATTTTTCTAAAAAGTCTGTTGGGGAAGGGGCTGCGCCGGGGATCTGCGTAGCGCGGTACATCTCTCGCATCAGCACCGCTGTGGCATCTGGTACGGCTTCGCTAAATTCGAGCCCGCCACTGATGTGCCGCTCCCCGGCTAGTAAATAGGCTGCTAGGGCGATGAAGGAGCGATGACGGTATTCCCGGTCGAATTCATGTTCTTCACTACGGTTCGTGGGCAGCTCCATGTCGAGCAACTGAGGCTCATAGAGGCTGCGCATGGTCATGTGGGGCCGCAGTTTCACGGCGAAAGGGGGCCAGGCATCGAGACGACGCTGCATGAGACGGTCTGTCTCACGCATTTTATTGGGGCCATGCTTGCCGACACGCAGGAGGATGTTTGAGGGATGGAGATCTACGCGTGGGACGCCACACTCCTGGGCCTGCTCTAGTCCAGAGCGGACTTGGCGCATGAGGACGAGCACCTCCCCTGGATTGAGTGCGACACGCTCTGCCATCAGGCGGCTGAGTGGGAAGCCTGGCTCGCGCTCCTCGGTGAGGAAGGTCCAGTCGGGCGTCTCCCACAGGCTCAGAGAGCGGAGGATGTTCGGATGCCGCTCGGGATTGAAGCGCCACATTTGCAGCGGCACGGCTTCGTATTTCGTCCGATCCACGAGGCGGGTCGGCGGCAGCATGTGGACGGTGACAGGTTGCTCCGTCTTTGCATTCAGTGCTGGGATGGAAAAAGGATAACGGCGCAGCTGATCGGCATCCTCGACGCGGAAGTTGCTGCCAAAGAGCGTCTGTACGGGTACGTTTTCCAGGAGTAGGTTTTGGAGCTGGGGGAGCGGCTGTAGCGGGCCGATGACGACGAGATGCTTCCGCAGATTTCTGCCCTGGGGGCCGCTGCTGAGGGTGGAGAATGCTTCACGCACTTCATCACGCAATTTTTCAAGCGAGGTCGGGGCATTCTCTTTGCTGGTCAGTGCGGCTCTTACCGTCGTGCGAAGGCTGGATGGCAGCGCTGTGAGAGCTGGGAAGCGGTCTGGATTCTCTCCCGCATACTCCACACCCGTCAGAAGCAGAAAAATGAGCCTACAGACCTCCTCCACGAGCCTGCCAGCATCCGTCGGGCGCGGGGACTCCGATTTTGAAAGACCGTAATCAATCACGCGGAACTGCAAGAACGTATCCTCCAACGTGCCGACAAGCAGTTGATCGAGAGTGAGGTGCTCCAGCAAACGCGGGAATCGGACCCGCAACTGAAGGAGATCCTCCAGCATCTGAAAAATCAAAGCAAAGGCTGTCGGCGGAGAAAGCGGCCCACGACGAGCAATATAATGATGAACAAACTCTCCATCATTCAGATGCGCGGTGTAATAGACGAGCCCATTATCCTCACCCACCTCCAGCACCCGCATGAAAGAGGGCATGCAGACTTCGCTGGCTTGGCGAGATCGGTCCAAAGCGGAAGTCTTCTCAGCTTCCGGCATTTCTTCCCCGCTACGTAGGATGTGCAGCTCTACCAGCCGACGGATGCGCATGTCAAAGGCCAGAAAGACCATCTCATCCGGGGACCGCTGCAAAACCACGGGCTTCCCGTCTGCTCGACGGGATATGCTCAGGGCTCCGAACTGCGGTAATTCCTCTGCCATTGTGGTTTTATGAAGGCGCTAGAATGTAGAACTCCATGGATCGCCCCATGGCAGATTCATTGTAGTTACCCGAAAATCTAAGGTTCACGTTTCGCCAATGCAAAACCAATCTCGTAAATCTAGTATTTGGTTAAGCCTTTTTAGCTATCAGGCTCGCCTTCATGTCCGGCATGACTGCGTCTCATTTCTCAGTGCTGAGGCTCTCGGATCGCGGGAAAGAACTGCCCTGCGAATTCACGCGCATCCTCGATGGCATTGAACTCCGCGAACATGCTCTCTGGATGGACGAACTCATCCCCTGACTCCTCTGGGATCGGGATGAAAATCGATACCATCGCCCAGCGGTGGTTCACATTGCGAAAGATCGCATCCCTGTAGGTGACGAAGACATGCTCGTAGTGCGAGGCGCAGGTCGTGTCATCCGAGCCGACATACCAATAGATGTTCACCCCACGCATGCGTTTGCGGCGTCCGTCCTCGCCCATCTTGTCCACGAAAATGCGTAGCATCGTCGCATCGAAGCTCGATCCATCTTTGAGTGAAATCTGCGTGGGGCGTGATTCCGCGATCGTCCAGCCCTGGCCTGGCAGACAGACTTCTGGGCGATGCAGGCTACGTTTTATCATGCCGCTGAGGATC
The DNA here is from genome assembly GCA_016713035.1 of Verrucomicrobiaceae bacterium. NCBI lineage: Bacteria > Pseudomonadati > Verrucomicrobiota > Verrucomicrobiia > Verrucomicrobiales > Verrucomicrobiaceae > Verrucomicrobiaceae bacterium. The sequence continues at coordinate 12,497 of JADJPW010000016.1, read as the reverse complement.
ACTGAGGCGATGATCTGGCGGCCTTGGACATTCATGTAGGCAGTGCGGGCTAGTTTTACGCCTTCATCGAGTAGTTTCTTCTCAAGTGCCATGACTTCAAGCTCGCGGCCCTGGTAAGTCCCGATCTCCAGTGGCAACTCCACACGCACCCCGGCATTTGCGACCAGATAGCGGGTATCCGTCATTTGGCAGACTCCCAGAGTCAGCAGCGCAAATGCCACCACTACTCCCGTATGTAGCAAGATTTGTCGCCTTGCTCCCAAAGCACCTACATGGCCCAAAATGGGCGCTGCGGCAGTTTTTTGGAGCCTTTTCAGATTCACTTTCATTTCTCGCCCCTCCAGCAGCCAGCAGAGGGTGAACATGCCAACCAAAGCCACGCCAAAGACAGCGAAGCCCGCGCAGGTATGAAAAAGCGACATCTCCTGGTGATCGCCGATGCGTTTCCCCACCGCGACATCCGATCCTAGCCACACACTGCCAAACGCCAGCATCACCAGCCGGGCGATATTCCCCAGCACCGCCAGCGGCACTGCACAAACAAAGAGAATCAATCGCGAGCGAGGGCTTTTCAGCGCCAGATAGCCCAGTAGAGCCGCGATCATCATCAGCGCAAAGAGCGAGTTGATGCCGCTGCACTTGGCGTCGATGTCGAGGCTAAAGCGATCCCCCAGTTCCAGCCCCGCCGCCTTATCCGGCGCAGATTGCAGAGCAGAGCCCTCACTCACGGATGGCATCCCCACCATTGAAAGTAGTCGCCCGGTCATCGCCGCCGTGTGCGGGCGCAGTGGGGAGGCCACGCTGTCCTCCAGCGGCTGCATCGGCCACGCAAAGAACAAAAACAGCCACGCAAAGAACAGCTTACGCATCCACTCAAGGCCCAGCACTGTCAGGATCATCCCTGCCAGCACCAGTTGGATGGAAAGGAAGCCCGGATAGCCCGTGTCCGCCTTATAGCCCACCCAATAGACAAACAGCCCCGCTAGCAGCGGCAGTAGGCCCAGCCAGTTCCCACACCACGGAAGTCTCCGTAGCTCTGCCCGGCGCAGCCATACTAGCCACCCTGTGATCACCGGCACCACTAGGCAAAACTGCCAGTCGGAATACTTCGTGACCCACGCCAGCCAGCCACGCAGCACACTCATCCGAAAACCGAACTCCCAATGCTGATACGGCTGCACCAGATAGAGCACCACCATCACCGCAGCCAGCACACCGAGTGCGATTTGCCAGATTTTCTCACTGCCCGTAGCCTTCTCTACCCTCGCCGATTGAGATGGAGAAGGGGAAGGAATCGCTGGAGCGGGGCTGGACGAATCAGACGGCATGTGTCAGTGAGAAACGACGCTGCCCCGGAAAATCCGTGCTGGCAACTTTTCCCCTCTGCCCTTTTCTTTACACTAAACACTCATGGCCAGCTCCAACCCAAAAGAAAACCCCGGCAAAGCCCCCGCAGCTCCCTCCAAAGCCGCGCAGCAGCCCCCGATCGGACCAGAACAGACGCATGACGACATCGCCGCTGGTAAAAGCGCTGGGCGTGACCTCGTCGGTGCTTCACTCGGGAATCTCCGCCGTGCCAATGTCGCCTCTCAGCTCTTTGGCATCTCCATCCTCGTCACGCTAGGCACCGCCGCCGCGCTTATTTACTGGACTGGTGCCGCCATTGACAAAGCTGTCGCTCAGGCCCTCGCGCAGCGTCCTCCGGCCGCTCCGGTACCTGCGGCCCCTGTATCCTCGCTCTCCAGCAGCGCCGATTTCCAGCAGCAGATGGCCGCCCTGCAGACTCAGCTCGATACCTGGCGACGCGAGCAGCTCCTAGCCCACAAAGAGCTGCGTGAAAGCATCGAACGCGTCTCTACCACCGCAGCCGCATCTGCTGGCCAGCCCTTGCTCATCCCAGCTGGCACCCTCGATGCAGGCACTCCTGGCTCCTCCCGCATCGCGGAGATGGTCCCGCAGATCACCCCCACGCAAAAAGAATTCATCCAGCTCAAAGAGCGTAACCGCCTCACCGCCTACGCGGATGAAGCCATCGCTACTGGCCTGCGCAAACCGCTCGAAACCATCGTCGAATACCTGCGTGACAGTGGCTCTGAGCACCTCCATGACGCCGCTCAGGCGGAGTACCTACGCGTCATCCGCACCATCTGGTTCCTCCAGCGTGAGAATCCCAGCTACCGACTCCCCGTCGGCGAGATTTTCAAAAACTCTGCCATCACCTCCGAGGCAGATCTTACCACAGAGCAGCTCCACAGCCTCCTCGCAGATCACGCCAAGCAACCCTGGGAGGCACGTGTCCGCGCCGCCATCCTGCTCAAAAACAGTACCGACCCCCAGACCGATGCACGCCTCATCGCAGCCATGCATGCCGATCCATCGCTGGATGTCGCTAAGCACGCACAAATCTGCTTCGAGCAGCGCACCCAGCGCCGTTTCCGCTCCTTTGATCTCCCTGCCATCGACGCATGGTGGGAGCAGCAGCATCAAAAGCCAGCCACCGAAAAAAAACCCGCAGACTGAGTCCCCTAGTTACTCCTTTTTCTTCGCAGCCTTCTTCACCACGGGTGCAGCACTCTTGGCAGCCTTTTTCGCCGCACGTGGCTTCTTGGCAGCGACAGTCGGCGTAGGGGAACCAGTCAGCCACTCCTCGTAGTGCAGCCATTCTTTCGTGCCATCATCACGCAAGTAATCCGTCTCCTTCATCATCCCACGCCGGTGGAAATCTAGGACTTCTTCTTTGGTAAAAGGTCCGAACTCGACGAAAGCCCGGCTAAAGTGAGTAAGAGTATTCATAGTGAGGATCGAGTTAATTGCGCGACTCCATTGTCGGGCTTCCTACAGCAGGAAGCATTCCAGCGCCATCCTCAAGTGCTAAAGCCGTGTCAATATTGTCACCCCGTGACCTGAGGCCACTCATTCTCCAGCATCCTTTACCACCACCTCAGCAGGCAGCAGCAGCTCACTGGCATCGCGGGCTAGGCAAGGCGGCACGGTGAGGAGCTGGCGGCTGCCCGCGCTGTGTTTGAAGCTCCATAAGCTGCCATCCTGCCCCGTGGGCACGGGCACGCTGAAGTATCCGGGCTTGTCCGCAAAGGTGTAGGCCGTTTTGCCACCTGGATCGAGCAGAAAGCCAGCGCCGCTGCTGAAGCCGCCGATGACCCGCGTGCCACGTGGGACGTAAAAATAGAGATGCCAGCGGCCATAGAGCTGCGCGGGCATTTCCTGACTGCTCACGATGGTCATCGGCATGCCCTCCGGCCATTCGATGAGCGTGCCTTGCGAGGAATCACTCACCTCGATGCGGTGCAGGCCAGGGAATCTCGTTTCGAGATGCATCACCTGCTTTTGTTTGTCCGGCTCGATCTCGGCGTGATGCACAGACTTCAGCTCCGCCTCCGCCAGCGGGTAAAGCTCCACTTTGGCCGTGCCACGGTCCGCGTAGATGATGCCAGCGGTGCCAGTGAGCTTCAGCGTGGCCGGCTCCTTCTCGATCCATGTCCAGAAATCGCGGACGCCTCTCAAATAGATGCCCGCATTGCCACGCGGCACCGCAGGGAGCTTTAACTTGGCCGCAGGCACCAGGTCCGTGCTGTAGCTCACCGGCTCAAAGTCCAGCAGCTTCCGCTTCGCCACGCCTTCGCGGGCAAAAGCCACGATTTGCTCGCGTGAGAAGGCCTCACTGCTCTTCCATGGGTTTGTCGCATCTGGATCATGGTAGCTACCCAGCGGTGGGAGTTTCACGGACTTATCGCGATTCGGGACATCACGCCACAGAGCCTTCACATGCACCATGCCCGTGTGTCTGATGCGCCAGATGAAGCGGAAGAGCTGCTCAAAGGCGCTTTGGCGTTCTTTGCCCGCCGCGCTGCTGTAATCGAGATAAAGACCGCAGTACTGCGTGTAGAGTGCGAGATCATCCAGCCGCGCATGCACTGCCTCGTCAGTCGTCAGGGCACGGGCCTCATCCAGCAGACGAAACATGCGACCGATCAGATCATCGCTGGTGACTTGCTTCTTCGTGCCATCGAGCAGCGCGTAAAACCGCGCCATCGGCACACGTGCGGGGCCAAAGGCCCGATCGATAAAATCCGCCGTCAGTGCCGTGATGTTTTGTGCTTCCTTCACATCCCACAGCATGCGAGCGGCTAGGTAGTACCCCAGGCCGTTCGATGCCGCGTTGTCACTGGCCTCAGCCGACATGAAGCGAGCCCCCGCAGCGTGGAAATGTGGAATCGACGTCTTCAGATACTCGATATTGCCGCCGCGTGCGGCACCGGGCAGATCACGGTCCCAGGTATTGACGCTGTAATACTCCCGGATGCCGAGAGTCTTCACCTTGGCACCCCATCCAGCAGTGAGCTGGTCCACGGTGAAGCCACCGCGGATGAATCCCGTCGCCACACTGATGACCACATTCGGATGCGCTTCGATGGAAGGCGGCGGCGAGTGCTCATTGTAGGCATACATGCCGATGAGGCGGCCTGGGAGGCTCTTTCCGACGGCTTCCGCGACTTCATTCGCCAAAAGTAGCGCACGGTCGCTCACACTGCCGATTTTCGCGCATTCGCCACATTCGCACCATCCGCCTCCATCACTCGGATCACACGAAATCGAGTCCACATCGGCCTTTTCGCCAAATTGGGCCAAAGCATCCGCCACGACGAGTTTGCGCAAATCCGCATTCGAAATGCAGAACTTCGGTTTTTGGCGTTTTCCGTCCACTAGAGCCAAAAACTCCGGGTGCGCGGCGAATTCGGCCTCGTGGCGCCTCATGATGCCATCATACGCATGGCCGGAATTCAGCAGGATGCCGCTGGTGGCTCGGTTGCGAATGTTCCACTGCTCACAATCCGCCTCCCTTTCCTTGAGATAGCCGAATCCGGCCCATATACGCCGTGCGTGGTAATCCGGCGATTCCTCCACATTCACGTCGATGCTGAGCGAGGGCACTCGCGGCACGATTTCCCACTTCTTACCAGGAAGGAGCTGGCGGAAGCCGCAGCGGTGCAGCAAATCCCACACCGCATGCCGCACCGCCTTCGCGCTACGTCCACGGATGACCACGGCACCTTTTTTGGAAAGCAGCGAGTAGTCCTCCCTCTCCGTTAGTGCTGGCGCAGCCTTTTCTAGCCCCAGGAAGATGCCGCGCGGCTCCTGACCACTCTCGATATGAAATTCCGCCCCCGTGATGCGCAGGAGCATGTCACTGAGCTCCGTAGCAGCGGGCCGTAGTTCCTCACTCTGAAGCACCACCGGCATCAAAGCGCGGCCCTGTTCACTGAGTTGCGCCTTTTCCGCATGGATTGTGGCAGCGATGAGAAAAAAGAAGAGACCGCGCATGCCATGGAAAACGCCAAGTTCGGCATCCGCCTAACATTCAGAGCACGGTGGGAGTCGGAGAAAAGTGAAAGGGCTCCATGATCGCGTGTTGGCTACGTCGAGGCAGTTCACTGAACGTGCGGCAGATCCACTTCACGACGTTCCTGCTTGTAGTCTGGATCAAGGCAATAATCGTCGATATCGGCACCGTAGATTCGCAGCACGACATGCTTTAAAGTATCAATATCAAAACCGATCGCAGGCTCCGTCGTTGCCGAAATTATTCGATGCCCAAGTGCCCATTGCTTTGTTGTGGTTGATTCGCTCGCGCCCGCCAAGCGAGCCATAGACCCAGGGCGAGGAGGACAAGGTCGCGTGCGAGGAGGCTGAGGTAGTCGGAGGTGGCGGCGCTGGCTCCGAAGCAGCCGCAGCGGATGTCGATGCCGCGATACCACGCGATGCCGATGGCTCCGAGAAAGGCGATGAGGGCGGCATTGAGCACGAGGAGGCCACCTGGACGAAAAAAGCCCGTCACGACGGCCAATCCGGCAAAAATCTCCAGCCATGGCAGGCCCATCGCGAGCCAGGCGGACCAGGGGTCTCGGAGCAGGTCGAAGCTGCGCACGTCATCGAGAAAGGACTGCGGATCGGCCGCTTTGACGATGCCTGCATAGATAAATAAGCCGCCAAAGAGCAGATGCAGAATGAGCTGAGACTTCTTCATGGCAAAATCTGCGACATAGGGAGGACGAGGACCACGAGTTTTTTCCCTTCCAGCCGCTTCTCATCGCTCAGAGGCCACACTTCGACATCAAGTGGGCGCTGGGCGAGCAGACCCATCTGGGTGACAAACCCCGCGCTGCTATCGCCACCGAAGCCCTGAGTCTCATCGTCATAGATCCACATGAAATCGCTCCCGAGCAACAAGACGGGAGATTTTTCATCCATGCTGATGCCGCCGATGGAGAGCACATCTGCCTGCTCCAGACCAAAGAGCGCATCGGGGGACCGGGGATCGAGTTTTCGTGTCAGATCACCTGCATCGAGATGGCTAGGTGCTGTGGCCGTGATGAGTGGCGTCTCTGAACCGAAGAGTGTGGCGTGCTTCTCACGCAGATGCTTCTCGGTGAGCAGGGCGACTTGCTTCATGGCATCTGGGGTCCAGTGACTATCGCGGCGGAAGTAGATCTGTTTGCGATCACGCAGCTTCCAGAGTGCATCGGTAGCATCGAGCACATCGATGCCGCTTTTTCGCAGGGCATCGAGGCGGGCTTTTTCGCCATTCGAGCGCACGGGGTCCCAGTAATTGCGCAGATGGAGCTTTTCAGGATAAAGCGTGGCCCGCTGCGGCACGGCGACGAGCACGAGGGGGATATTTTGCTTTTTGAGCGTCTCTGCGAGGTCGGTGATGGCGCTCTGTGCTGGCTCGGTGCCATCACGGGCTCGGAGCAGCCAGTTCAGCTCGCGTTGATCGAAGAGCCAGCCTTCTTGGCCTAGGTGGACCTGCGGGCTGCCCTCCTTCAGCGTCCAGGTGAGCACACGCTGCATCAAGCTGCGTGCGCTAGTGGTGAGTGCATTCGATTTGGTGACGAGCCTGCCCAGTTCAAAGAGGAAGGGCAGCAGCAGGAGGAGCAAAAAGATGCGCAGGACCAGTGATGCCTCCTCACGCGTCAGTATGCGCTCCGGTTTGACCTCGGTGCGCTTGGTCGGATCGATGGGCTGTGCGGTGGGTTTCATGACACAGGGATGTAGCGAGTCCAGAGCATCACCGCAGCCAAGGCGAACACGCTGAGGCTCCAAATGGCCTTCCATGGCCGCCACACACGCAGAAACTCGGTGGTCGGTGGGGTGAGGAAGAAAATGGCTGCGGAGGCAGCAAGGCTGAGAATGTGATAATCCGTCCACACGCGTGCATCTTGGATCAGGACCGAAATGCTACGGGGTGGCGGCCAGATGAGCGCCTTGATGAAGTGTGCCCACTCAGAGAGCGAAAGCGTCAAGGCGAGCATCATACCGAGTACGACAGCTAGCAGCATCAGAAGCGAGCGACTCCGCGAGAGTGGGGCTTTTTTTTCGATGGTAGATGGCTGGACTCCAAAGAGCCCACTCAGCCCAGTAGCGACATCACGCACACTGCTGATGAATAAGCCGATGAACAATGCCAAGGCGAGCACGCAAACCCACGCCGCGCTGAGACTGACATTTGCTGCCCCTGCATGCAGGATCAGTAGCGAGATCTCCATCAGTGGGATGACGAGCAGGACAGCCTTGGCGATGCCCAGGCAAAAATAGAGCGCAGAGGTGGACTCCGTCAGGGCATCGCCATTCCGGTGCAGTGCGGCCCTCAGCGTCAATGCGAGCGGCAGCAGGATGAATAGGAGCAAATGAAGTGCCTGGAACACGGGAATGGAGATGGCGCATGAATGCGCCAGGTCAAACGGCGATCCATGCGATGGCGAATCACGTCTGCGGGGCGATTTTCTTGGGAGAGAGGGCATTTCGGAGCGGGAAATTGCTTCCGGCGCTTGCCATCTGCATGCCCAGCCGCGAGACTCGGTGTGTGGCTACCCGATTCTCCTCCGTGTTGTTCCTCCTGCTCTACGCTCACTGCGCGGCGGAGATCGTGACGTCTCGCACAGACCCTGTCGCGAAGCTGCTGAATCAATGGCATGAAGAAGGCACCGCCGCCGGTCTCTCCGCCATCAGCTATGAAAACCGCGATGGGGCCACTCCGCGCTCAATACCTCACTCTACCCTGGCCTCCAGATCATCAAGCCAGAGAATGGCCAAACTGGCCCCGCCAGCAAAGTGCGGCAGCAGCCCGTCATCGGGAACTGCTCCATGGCCTCTGCGCCAGAGCAGATCGGCTGCCTGCCGCGCGGTGTCTATTATGGTGAGCCCGGTGGCTCGGTGTTTCTCTTCCAGCAGTATGTGAATAACAACCTCTTCATTTACCCTGAGCACCTCGATCATGATGCGGGTGGCAATGGCGTCGGTGGCTACGGCGATCTGCTGCCACTGAACACACCTACGTTGGTCATTTCCCAGGGTCATCGTTCAGTGATCAGCCCTTCGTGCAGGCCTTTCTCAGTGCCACGGCTGCCTTTTTCTCCCAAACACAGCGCTTTCTCATCGAGAATAAAATCCTCATGCCGACACTCCAGTCCATCTTCCGGCAGAGCAACAAGATGGTCACTACGCCAGCAGATTACCTCACGGGCAAAGCCCATCCTGTCGTCTTCGATGGCACACAGATGGATGAGGAGAAGATGGTCCGCCTAGCCCATTCGATGCAGCCAGATTCTGTGCCACCGCTAGCCTCCTGGAGGTCAAAGAAGAAACCAAGCTGGAGAACGGCGTGATGACTTTGAGCCCCAAGGCGGGAAATGGAATATCGAGCTTGCTACGACGCCAGTAAACATCGCCCGCGTGATGCGCCGGGAATGTCACCGAATATGGCATGCTCGTGAGTGTCAGCCGCAGCAGAGCGCCGACTCCCGGTAGGCAAGTCGCCGTCAGCTACCATCTGCTCCAGGGTGATCCACGCTTTGTCCATATCGACAAGCAGCCAGACAGCGCCCTCACGCATCCGTGTGCGCAGACAGCCACCGTGCGTGGCGCACGCGGCATCCGCAGCCACCGCATCGACATCGGCGTCTTTTGCCACGGATGGGAAAACAATCAGCGCACCCGCCATCATCAGCTTCTACATGCCGCCGAACGAGATGCACTTTTATGATGAAAAGGGCCGAGTGAGCGAAATTCATTATCAAACGCATAACACGGACGCAGGCCTACCCGCAGAGGATAAAGATCCGCGCTGGCTCCTGCTCATGGATGCGCTCACTCGTGTGAGGGACATGGAGCCTCCTACTGGCCAGATTGCTCGAAGGAGCCTTCATCTGAAGAACTCGATACGATACGCAAAACTCGCCGCGACATCCACAACGCCACATCGCCGCCGAGACTCTGGCGCGAGATCCTGCTCAGAAAGACGCAGCAGAGAAGCTCCGCGCTATCGTCCGTGACGAAATCGCCGCTGCACTGCAAAAGCCTCCCAGGGCCGAAATCGCGTCCCTGCGTGCTCGCATTGCTCCAAGCGCTAGAAAAATTGCTCGCAGATCCGCTGCTCTTTGTCCGTGAGCAGAGAGCCATCCTCGCGCTCGCAGACAAGTCACCGAAAAGCACCGCTGCCGCAAGATCTCCGTGCCGAAATCCGACGCCTCAGCCTGGTGAGCATCCTCCAGCGGAACTGATCTTGATTACAAGATCGTTAGCAATCCGAAGAAACTCTCCAGGGCGAGATTTATGCCTTACGAGGCCTGCATCTCACCGTCCTTAGCCAGATATTACTCGCAGGTGCTCTGGGCGCTCCCCTGCGCCAGCCTGGGTGCCACCGAATATAACCACTCCGGAAAACCTGGCGAGACATCCTGCATTACGAAGGAGATACTTCCGCGCCAAGTGGCTGGACGCGTTATCACGACACTCGCAATACCGAATTTGACTCCCGTGGACGTGTCATTCCACCTGGGAAAGACAAAACACCCATAGCTGTCAGCTACCTCGCAGGGCCCAGATGGCCAGCTGACGTGGGAAATCGGCAAAGTAGAGAATCGAAAACTAGCAGGCGAGAGGAACCTCAGTCGTCAACTCTAAGAGGAGAAAGAAGAGTCCGCCCGCAAATCGCGCAACGCATGCAAGGAGCCCTCCGCAGCACGAATCTGCTCGCGCCATCTCTGCGAGAGGCCCCAAATTGCCCGCGATACCGCTCAAAATAGCCATTCACGAATTCCTTGAGCCAATCACCGCTCCCGCTGTGAAATGCCGCACCTGCGAGCGCGCACCAACTCACCCAGCGATAACTTCCCTCCAGCTCAAAACCTCCTCGGCCTGCTCCACACTCACCCTCGCGGAGCTATCGCCCTCCATCCGCTGTTTTCACCTCGTCCGGTCGTGAACAAGATTCGTCGATACCCCTCCCCGCGCTCCGCTCTTCACCCAATCCGTTTCACTGGCATCTCGTCCCGTCACGGCAAATCCTCTCTGGCACTCTTTGTTCCTCCCAGCGCCTCCGCATACCCGCACCACCGGTAATCCTTCGGATCACTCACCAGTCCACCTCGCACAGGGTTGAATCAATATACGCCGCCATCGCCAAGAGCGGATCACCCTTTCCCTCCACCACACACTGAGACCGATCCATCCAGGGCGTCCCTTTCCTCTTGTGGCGTTTGTTGTCTTTTTCCACCACGCGAAAATCGTTGTTTCACCTCACGCATATACACCGCCATCGCAAAATCAACGCGACAGCCCCAGCCGATGCTGCACCACCGCCTCAGAGCCCCTTCCGCAACTCCACCAAAAAATCTCCTGCAACTGCTCTACGAACACCCTTGCTATACAGCACTGAATCTGCATCGCGCTTTCACCTCCCCCTGCGGTCCACCAAACTGCTCCTCACCTCTTCTGATCCGGCACCTCCACAAGCGCATGAAAGTGGTTCCCCATCTACGCAGTAGGTGAGCAGCCATCTCACAGAACTCCGCTAGCCGCCACATGCCCTGCGCAGCGCACCTCCTTCTCCACATCATCCCAAACACCGCCCCACCGCGGTGAGAGACATGACATGAAGGGACATATTCTGTCTGTAGGCTGGAAGCCCCTTCACCCTGCGCAGGGGATTTACCGGCATCGATCATGAGATATGGGCCAGTTTTGGCATTTACCCCGACGGAAAGCTGCTCTTCGAGGGGGCAGTTTTCTGAGCAGATCCAACAGGCGGAAGCGCAGCGTGGGAGTTCATATTGCAACGAGGGACGGACAATGCAGCCACCAGAGCCACAAAAGCGAGAATGCAACAACTTTGAGCAGTGCTCAAAGTTCCCCACCGACAACGGTGTCTAAGATTGGTCCAAAAATAATGGTCCAGCAGTTTAATAGCAGGAGCATGGGTGTCCTGTAGTGAATCAGACAGAGTCCTGCGTAGAGGGATATGGAGTTGGAAATGATTCTCTGATCCATAATACCACTTCACCGCGGGCAATATAACCGCATCTCTGTCGTGACTATGCGGGGTCAAGCGAAATTTTTCTTTTTATGGCCTCTATAAACCTCTCTACTCCCCCGTCTTCGATCTACTCCACTCGCTCCGGCTCTTCCGCTCTTCTCGGAGTGCTCTCCTCGTCATTGTCCCGAACTCTATCCGATGCACGGTGGCTCACTTTGGGAGTTGCTCGTTGCATCCAAGCACTTACCCCTCAGTCATAGCTTTCTGCAAACTCTCGCCTCAATTGCTCCAAGATCTCTGCCCCGATCACTCGCACTGGTTCGCCTCCTTAAAAAGTGAGCGCCGCCTGCGATTGTGCCGTCAACTCAATAGGCACCTACGCTCTCTACTCTGCCGCACACTGCCCGATACGCTCCATTGTGGCACCACCACCTCAATGATTATGCCATCTACGCTGGCGATGGTCACAGCCACGACCATGCTTGTCATGATCCGCTTGATGCCAAAGGCAACCGCCTCACTGAAGGACATCTCTACACGCACAACCTACGTAGCGGCGCGTTAAGTCACTGTGCGTCGCCGATCGAAGCACAGCGGGACAAGGAGCACGACATGCGGAAAGCGTCAAGCGCCAGAACATCCTTTAACAACTTCGCCACGGCACACCTCAAGGTGGCAAGACACTCATTATCTGGGATTGTCCTTCGCTTCGCTCACGAGGTACGTTTATGGCTTCGCTTATCGCCACTGCGCGCATCGCGCCATGCAGTGCGCCGGCATCGACTTCGCGCAATGGTTTAGGTGGAAGCTTAAGGCGGTAGCATCTACATTCGCAGCCCGCCGCAAAGAGAATATGAGCCTCATGGTCTGCGGCACGCTTTTTCCTTTGACTCAAAGGATGCCATCGAACGCAGGCATTAACTTTGCCGACGGTGGTCGACCCCGTAATCACCTGCGGGGTTACACTGCAGCACGCGCCCACGCTTCTGGGGAAGGGCAAAGCGGGCGCATCTTTTGAAAATTCATCTAATCTGACCGAAACGGACGTGACTCCGGTGCTCGCGCACCTTTTACCGTATGCGTTGGGATATCGAAAAGAGCTTTGATGAAATCAAAAACAAGCTTCACGAAAAAGAAAGCCTGGGCTAGCAGTGCCACGGCCAAAAGC
>JADJPW010000015.1 GCA_016713035.1 Verrucomicrobiaceae bacterium | reverse complement strand
CGTAAAAATAGAGATGCCAGCGGCCATAGAGCTGCGCAGGCATTTCCTGACTGCTCCCGATGGTCATCGGCATGCCCTCCGGCCATTCGATGAGCGTGCGCCGCGAGAATCCTCACCTCGATGCGGGTGCAAGGCCAGGGAATCTCGTTTCGAGATGCATCTGCCTGCTTTTGTTTGTCCGGCTCGATCTCGGCGTGATGCACAGACTTCCAGGCTCCGCCTCCGCCAGCGGGTAAAGCTCCACTTTGGCCGTGCCCCGTCCGCGTAGATGATGCCAGCGGTGCCGGTGGCTTCAGCGTGGCCGGCTCCTTCTCGATCCATGTCCAGAAATCGCGGACGCCTCCCAAATAGATGCCCGCATTGCCGCGGCACCGCAAGGGAGCTTTAACCCGGCCGCAGGCACCAGGTCCGTGCTGTAGCTCACCGGCTCAAAGTCCAGCAGCTTCCGCTTCGCCACGCGCTTCGCGGGCAAAAGCCGTTGCTCGTGAGAAGGCCTCACTGCTCTTCAACCAGGTTTGTGCCATCTGGATCATGGTAGCTACCCGGTCAGAGTTTCACGGACTTATCGCGATTCGGGACATCACGCCACAGAGCCTTCACATGCACCATGCCCGTGTGTCTGATGCGCCAGATGAAGCGGAAGAGAGTACGCTCCAAAAGGCCTTTGGCGTTCTTTGCCCGCCGCGCTGCTGTAATCGAGATAAAGACCGCAATACTGCGTGTGATGCGAGATCATCAGCCGCGCAACTGCACTGCTATCGTCAGTCGTCAGGGCACGGCCTCATCCAGCAGACGAAACACTGCGCATTCGATCAGATCATCGCTTGACTTGCTTCTTCGTGCCATCGAGCAGCGCGTAAAACCGCGCCATCGGCACACGTGCGGGGCCAAAGGCCGACGATAAAATCCGCCGTCAGTGCCGTGATGTTTTGTGCTTCCTTCATCCACAGCATGCGAGCGGCGAGGTAATAGCCCAGGCCGTTCGGTCCCGCGTTGTCACGGCCTCAGCCGACATGAAGCGGGCCCCGCAGCGTGGAAATGTGGAATCGACGTCTTCAGATACTCGATATTAAAGTTGTCGCCGCGTGCGGACCGGGCAGATCACGGTCCCAGGTATTGACGCTGTAGATACTCCCGGATGCCGAGAGTCTTCACCTGGCACCCCATCCAGCAGTCAGAGGCTTAAGTCCACGGTGAAGCCACCGCGGATGAATCCCGTCGCCACACTGATGACCACATTCCGGATGCGCTTCGATGGAAGGCGGCGGCGGGTGCTCATTGTAGGCATACATGCCGAAGAGGCGGCCTGGGAGGCTCTTTCCGACGGCTTCCGCGACTTCATTCTTCCAAAAGCAGCGCACGGTCACTCACACTGCTACGGATTGTCGCGCATTCGCCACATTCCGCACCATCCGCCGCCATCACTCGGATCACACGAAATGGAGTCCACATCGGCCTTTTCGCCAAATTGGGCCAAAGCATCCGCCACGACGAGTTTGCGCAAATCCGCATTCGAAATGCAGAACTTCGGTTTTTGTAGCGTTTTCCGTCCACTAGAGCCAAAAAACTCCGGGTGCGCGGCGAATTCCGGGCCTCGTGGCGCCTCGCTGACTGCCATCATACGCATGGCCGGAATTCAGCAGGATGCCGCTGGTGGCTCGGTTGCGGATGTTCCACTGCTCACAATCCGCCTCCCTTTCCTTGAGATAGCCGAATCCGGCCCATATACGCCGTGCGTGGTAATCCGCCGATTCCTCCACATTCCACGGTTCGATGCTGAGCGAGGGCCCTCGCGGCACGATTTCCACTTCTTACCAGGAAGGAGCCGGCGGAAGCCGCAGCGGTGCAGCAAATCCCACACCGCTGCCGCACCGCCTTCGCGCCTACGTCCACGGATGACCACGCACCTTTTTTGGAAAGCAGCGAGTAGTCCTCCCTCTCCGTTAGTGCTGGCGCAGCCTTTAACCCAGGAAGATGCCGCGGCTCCTGATCACTCTCGATATGAAATTCCGCCCCCGTGATGCGCAGGAGCATGTCACTGAGCTCCGTAGCAGCGGGCAGTAGTTCCTCACTCTGAAGCACCACCGGCATCAAAGCGCGGCCCTGTTCACTGAGTTGCGCCTTCCGCATGGATTGTGGCAGCGAAGAGAAAAGAAGAGACCGCGCATGCCATGGAAAACGCCAAGTTCGGCATCCGTCTAACATTCAGGCATCGGTGGAGTCGGAGAAAAGTGAAAGGGTCCATGATCGCGTGTTGGCTACGTCAGGCAGTTCACTGAACGTGCGGCAGATCCCTTCACGACGTTCCTGCTTGAAGTCTGGATCCAGGCAATAATCGTCGATATCGGCACCGTAGATTCGCAGCACGACATGCTTTAAAGTATCAATATCAAAACCGATCGCAGGCTCCGTCGTTGCCGAAATTATCTGATGCCCAGGTGCCCATTGCTTTGTTGTGGTTGATTCGCTCGCGCCCGCCAAGCGAGCCATAGACCCAGGGCGAGGGAGGACAAGGTCGCGTGCGGGGAGGCTGAGGTAGTCGGAGGTGGCGGCGCTGGCTCCGAAGCAGCCGCAGCGGATGTCGATGCCGCGATACCACGCATGCCGATGGCTCCGAGAAAGGCGATGAGGGCGGCATTGAGCACGAGGAGGCCACCTGGACGAAAAAAAGCCCGTCACGACGGCCAATCCGGCAAAATCTCCAGCCATGGCAGGCCATCGCGAGGCCAAGGCGGACCAGGGGTCTCGGAGCAGGTCCGAAGCTGCGCACGTCATCGAGAAAGGACTGCGGATCGGCCGCTTTGACGATGCCTGCATAGATAAATAAGCCGCCAGAGCAGATGCAGAATGAGCTGAGACTTCTTCATGGCAAAATCTGCGACATAGGAGGACGAGGACCACGAGTTTTTTCCCTTCCAGCCGCTTCTCATCGCTCAGAGGCCACACTTCGACATCAAGTGGGCGCTGGGCGAGCAGACCCATCTGGGTGACAAACCCCGCGCTGCTATCGCCACCGAAGCCCTGAGTCTCATCGTCATAGATCCACATGAAATCGCTCCCGAGCAACAAGACGGGAGATTTTTCATCCATGCTGATGCCGCCGATGGAGAGCACATCTGCCTGCTCCAGACCAAAGAGCGCATCGGGGGACCGGGGATCGAGTTTTCGTGTCAGATCACCTGCATCGAGATGGCTAGGGTGCTGTGGCCGTGATGAGTGGCGTCTCTGAACCGAAGAGTGTGGCGTGCTTCTCACGCAGATGCTTCTCGGTGAGCAGGGCGACTTGCTTCATGGCATCTGGGGTCCAGTGACTATCGCGGCGGAAGTAGATCTGTTTGCGATCACGCAGCTTCCAGAGTGCATCGGTGGCATCGAGCACATCGATGCCGCTTTTGCGCAGGGCATCGAGGCGGGCTTTTTCGCCATTCGAGCGCACGGGGTCCCAGTCATTGCGCAGATGGAGCTTTTCAGGATAAAGCGTGGCCCGCTGCGGCACGGCGACGAGCACGAGGGGGATATTTTGCTTTTTTGAGCGTCTCTGCGAGGTCGGTGATGGCGCTCTGTGCTGGCTCGGTGCCATCACGGGCTCGGAGCAGCCAGTTCAGATCGCGTTGATCGAAGAGCCAGCCTTCTTGGCCTAGGTGGACCTGCGGGCTGCCCTCCTTCAGCGTCCAGGTGAGCACACGCTGCATCAAGCTGCGTGCGCTAGTGGTGAGTGCATTGGATTTGGTGACGAGCCTGCCCAGTTCAAAGAGGAAGGGCAGCAGCAGGAGGAGCAAAAAGATGCGCAGGACCAGTGATGCCTCCTCACGCGTCAGTATGCGCTCCGGTTTGACCTCGGTGCGCTTGGTCGGATCGATGGGCTGTGCGGTGGGTTTCATGACACAGGGATGTAGCGAGTCCAGAGCATCACCGCAGCCAAGGCGAACACGCTGAGGCTCCAAATGGTTTTCCATGGCCGCCACACACGCAGAAACTCGGTGGTCGGTGGGTGAGGAAGAAAATGGCTGCGGAGGCAGCAAGGCTGAGAATGTGATAATCCGTCCACACGCGTGCATCTTGGATCAGGACCGAAATGCTACGGGTGGCGGCCAGATGAGCGCCTTGATGAAGAGTGCCCACTCAGAGAGCGAAAGCGTCAAGGCGAGCATCATACCGAGTACGATGCCTAGCAGCATCAGAAGCGAGCGACTCCGCGAGAGTGGGGCTTTTTTTTCGATGGTAGATGGCTGGACTCCAAAGAGCCCACTCAGCCCAGTAGCGACATCACGCACACTGCTGATGAATAAGCCGATGAACAATGCCAAGGCGCGCACGCAAACCCACGCCGCGCTGAGACTGACATTTGCTGCCCCTGCATGCAGGATCAGTAGCGAGATCTCCATCAGTGGGAGGACGAGCAGGACAGCCTTGGCGATGCCCAGGCAAAAATAGAGCGCAGAGGTGGACTCCGTCAGGGCATCGCCATTCCGGTGCAGTGCGGCCCTCAGCGTCAATGCGAGCGGCAGCAGGATGAATAGGAGCAAATGAAGTGCCTGGAACACGGGAATGGAGATGGCGCATGAATGCGCCAGGTCAAACGGCGATCCATGCGATGGCGAATCACGTCTGCGGGCGATTTTCTTGGGAGAGAGGGCATTTCGGAGCGGGAAATTGCTTCCGGCGCTTGCCATCTGCATGCCCAGCCGCGAGACTCGGTGTGGGCTACCCGATTCTCCTCCGTGTTGTTCCTCCTGCTCTACGCTCACTGCGCGGCGGAGATCGTGACGTCTCGCACAGACCCTGTCGCGAAGCTGCTGAATCAATGGCATGAAGAAGGCACCGCCGCCGGTCTCTCCGCCATCAGCTATGAAAACCGCGATGGGGGCCACTCCGCGCTCAATACCTCACTCTACCCTGGCCTCCAGATCATCAAGCCAGAGAATGGCCAAACTGGCCCCGCCAGCAAAGTGCGGCAGCAGCCCGTCATCGGGAACTGCTCCATGGCCTCTGCGCCAGAGCAGATCGGCTGCCTGCCGCGCGGTGTCTATTATGGTGAGCCCGGTGGCTCGGTGTTTCTCTTTCAGCAGTATGTGAATAACAACCTCTTCATTTACCCCGAGCACCTCGATCATGATGCGGGTGGCAATGGCGTCGGTGGCTACGGCGATCTGCTGCCACTGAACACACCTACGTTGGTCATTTCCCAGGGGTCATCGTTCAGTGATCAGCCCTTCGTGCAGGCCTTTCTCAGTGCCACGGCTGCCTTTTCTCCCCAAACACAGCGCTTTCTCATCGAGAATAAAATCCTCATGCCGACACTCCAGTCCATCTTCCGGCAGAGCAACAAGATGGTCACTACGCCAGCAGATTACCTCACGGGCAAAGCCCATCCTGTCGTCTTCGATGGCACACAGATGGATGAGGAGAAGATGGTCCGCCTAGCCCATTCGATGCAGCCAGATTCTGTGCCACCGCTAGCACTCCTGGAGGTCAAAGAAGAAACCAAGCTGGAGAACGGCGTGAATTACTTTGAGCCCCAAGGCGGGAAATGGAATATCGAGCTTGCTACGACGCCAGTAAACATCGCCCGCGTGATGCGCGGGAATGTCACCGAATATGGCATGCTCGTGAGTGTCAGCCGCAGCAGAGCGCCGACTCCCGGTAGGCAAGTCGCCGTCAGCTACCATCTGCTCCAGGGTGATCCACGCTTTGTCCATATCGACAAGCAGCCAGACAGCGCCCTCGCACGCATCCGTGTGCGCAGACAGCCACCCGTGCGTGGCGCACGCGGCATCCGCAGCCACCGCATCGACATCGGCGTCTTTGCCACGGATGGGAAAACAATCAGCGCACCCGCCATCATCAGCTTCTACATGCCGCCGAACGAGATGCACTTTTATGATGAAAAGGGCCGAGTGAGCGAAATTCATTATCAAACGCATAACACGGACGCAGGCCTACCCGCAGAGGATAAAGATCCGCGCTGGCTCCTGCTCATGGATGCGCTCACTCGTGAGGACATGGAGCTCCTACTGGCCAGATTGCTCGAAGGAGCCTTCACATCTGAAGAACTCGATACGATACGCAAAACTCGCCGCGACATCCACAAGCGCCACATCGCCGCCGAGAATCTGGCGCGAGATCCTGCTCAGAAAGACGGAGCAGAGAAGCCCCGCGCCAGCGGCCGAGACGAAATCGCCGCCGCACTGCAAAAAGCTCTCCCAGGGCCGAAAGCGCGTGCCTGCGTGATCGCATTGCTCCAAGCGCTAGAAAAATTGCTCGCAGATCCGCTGCTCTTTGTCCGTGAGCAGAGAGCCATCCTCGCGCTCGCAGACAAGTCACCGAAAAGCACCGCTGCCGCAGATCTCCGTGCCGAAATCCGACGCCTCAGCCTGGTGAGCATCCTCCAGCAAGGAACTGATCTTGATTACAAGATCGTTAGCAATCCGAAGAAACTCTCTCAGGGCGAGATTTATGCCTTACGAGGCCTGCATCTCACCGTCCTTAGCCAGATATTACTCGCAGGTGCTCTGGAGCGCTCCCCTGCGCCAGCCTGGGTGCCACCGAATATAACCACTCCGAAAACCTGGCGAGACATCCTGCATTACGAAGGAGATACTTCCGCGCCAAGTGGCTGGACGCGTTATCACGACACTCGCAGTACCGAATTTGACTCCCGTGGACGTGTCATTCCACCTGGGAAAGACAAAACACCCATAGCTGTCAGCTACCTCATAGGCCCAGATGGCCAGCTGACGTGGAAATCGGCAAAGTAGAGAGTCGAAAACTAGCAGGCGAGAGGAACCTCTGTCGTCAACTCTAAGAGGAGAAAGAAGAGTCCGCCCGCAAATCGCGCAACGCATGCAAGGAGCCCTCCGCAGCACGAATCTGCCTCGCGCCATCTCTGCGAGAGGCCCCAAATTGCCCGCGATACCGCTCAAAATAGCCATTCACGAATTCCTTGGAGCCAATCACCGCTCCCGCTGTGAAATGCCGCACCTGCGAGCGCACCAACTCACCCAGCGATAGCTTCCCACCTGCTTTCAAAACCTCCTCGGCCTGCTCCACACTCACCCCTCGCCGAGCTATCGCCCCTCCATCCGCTGTTTTCACCTCTCGCCCGGTCGTGAACAAGATTCGTCGATACCCCTCCCGCGCTCCGCTCTTCACCCAATCCGTTTCACTGGCATCTCGTCCCGTCACACGGCAAATCCCTCTCTGGCACTCTTTGTTCCCTCCCAGCGCCTCCGCATACCCGCACCACCGGTAATCCTTCGGATCACTCACCAGTCCACCTCGCACAGGGTTGAGATCAATATACGCCGCCATCGCCAAGAGCGGATCACCCTTTCCCTCCACCAGCACACTACGGAACCGATCCATCCAGAGCGTCCCTTTCCGCTTGTGGCGTTTGTTGTACCACCGCGAAAATCGTTGTTTCACCTCACGCATATACACCGCCACATCGCAAAATCGCTTTTTGAGCAGCCCCAGCCGATGCTGCACCACCGCCTCAGAGCCCCGCTTCCGCAACTCCGCAAAATCCTCCTGCAACTGCTCCACGAACACCTTGCTATACAGCACCCGCAGATGCCGCATCAGCCTCTCCTCCCCCTGCGGTCCACCAAACTGCTCCTCCACCCACCTCTTCTGATCCGGCACCTCCACAAGCGCATGAAAGTGGTTCCCCATCACGCAGTAGGTGAGCAACCGTACTCCACAGAACTCCGCTAGCCGCCACAGCACCCTGCGCAGCGCCTCCTTCTCCACATCATCCCAAAACACCGCCCCACCGCAGGTGCGAGACATGACATGAAAGGTATTCGTCTGTGACTGAAACCCCTTCACCCTGCGCAGGGATTTACCGGCATCAGTCATGAGATATGGGCCAGTTTTGGCATTTACCCCGACGAGCTGCTCTTCGAGAGGCAGTTTTCTGAGCAGATCAACAGGCGGAAGCGCAGCGTGGGAGTTCATGTGCAACGAGGGGCGGACAATGCAGCCTGTAGGCCACAAAAGCGAGAATGCAACAACTTTGAGCAGTGCTCAAAGTTGCAAACCCAACGGTGTCTAAAATTGGTCCAAAAATAATGGTCCAGCAGTCCAATAGCAGGAGCTTGCGTGTCCTGTAGTGAGTCGGACAAAGTCCTGCGTAGAGGGATAGGTTGAAATGATTCTCTGCTCCCTCCAGCCACCCTTCCTGGGCAATATAACCGCATCTCTGTGTTGACTATGCGGGGTCATGAAATTTTTCTTTTTATGGCCTCTATAAACCTCTGCTCCCCCGTCTTCGATCTACTCCTCGCTCCGGCTCTTCCGCTCTTCTCGGAGTGCTCTCACTCTCGTCATTGTCCCGAACTCTCCGATGCACGGTGGCTCACTTTGGGAGTTGCTCGTTGCATCGAAGCGCACCCCTCCAGTCGTAGCTTTCTGCAAACTCTCGCCTCGAATGCTCCCGATCTCTGCCCCGATCACTCGCACTGGTTCGCCTCCTTAAAAAGTGAGCGCCGCCTGCGATTGTGCCGTCAACTCAATGAGCACCTACGCTCTCTACTCTGCCGCACACTGCCCGATGCGCTCCGTGTCTTCCCCTGCCTCAATGATTATGCCATCTACGCTGGCGATGGTCACAGCCACGACCATGCTTGTCATGATCCGCTTGATGCCAAAGGCAACCGCCTCACTGTGGGACATCTCTACACGCGCAACCTACGTAGCGGCGCGTTAAGTCACTTGTGCGTCGCCGATCAAGCACAGCGGGACAAGGAGCACGACATGCGAGGCCTCAAGCGCCAGAACATCCAACGACTTCGCCACGGCACACCTCAAGGTGGCAAGACACTCATTATCTGGGATTGTCCTTCGCTTCGCTCACGACCTGCGTTTATGGCTTCGCTTATCGCCACTGCGCTATCGCGCCATGCAGTGCGCCGGCATCGACTTCGCGCAATGGTTTAGGTGGAAGCAAGGCAGTAGCATCTACATGCTCAGCCGCTGCAAAGAGAATATGAGCCTCATGGTCTGCGGCACGCTTTCCTTTGACTCAAAGGATGCCATCAACGCAGGCGTGCTTGCCGACGAGCCTGGTCAGCCCCGTCACCTGCGGGGTTACACTGCGGCGCATACGCTTCTGGGAAGGGCAAAGCGGGCGCATCTTTGAGTTCATCACCAATCTGACCGAAACGGACGTGACTCCAGGAGTGCTCGCGCACCTTTACCGTATGCGTTGGGATATCGAAAAGAGCTTTGATGAAATCAAAAACAAGCTTCACGAAAAGAAAGCCTGGGCTAGCAGTGCCACGGCCAAAAGCATGCAGGCCACCTTTATCTGCCTGACGCACAACCTCATGCTGCTCATGGAGCATGAGTTGAAGCAAAACCAAGGGGTGAGCAATCGTGCCGAAGATCAGCGCAGGGCAAAAAGACTCGAGAGGGTCAAATTTGCAGCCCGAAAAGGAAATCAGGTCGTGCCGATGCCCATCAAGCTGACTCAGCGGTGCACCGTGATCACAGTGAAAATGGTTCGCTGGATAGCTACCCATCTCTGGAAATCCGTCTCCGTCAGGCAAGCCGCTGTCGCACTGGCGGCCCTCTACGCCCATTTATGACAATCCAATTTTGGACACCGTTGTGCAAACCAATCGACACGCCATTCGTGACCAGAGGGAAGTCGTAAGCATTCACGGTGCTTGTTCGTATCGGTCTATCATGCTGCTTCGACCTCCATTGACACCGTTTTGCCGCCGGGACATCCTGGGCGGGCTGGGTGGCGTTGCGTTGGCGTCGATGTTGCGGGCTGAGCAGGGCTGGCAGCCGCCTTCGGGTCTGCCGATGCTGCCACAGCGGGCGAAGCGGGTCATTTGGCTCTTTATGCGAGGCGGCGTCAGTCACATGGAGAGCTTTGATCCGAAGCCCATGCTCACGAGGTATGTGGGTAAGAGTATCAGTGAGACGCCCTTTGCGAGTGTGCAGGATCCTGAGAAGCTGAAGAAGGTTCGGGTGGTGGTGGTCAATGACGCGAATGGAAAGCAGCGAAATACGATTTATCCGCTCCAAGTCGGGTTCAAAAAGTACGGTGAGTGCGGGGTGGAGATCAGTGATTGGTTTCCCCACATGGGCTCATGTGCGGATGAGATCGCGTTTATTCGCGGCATGTGGACGACGGATGACAATCATGGGGCGCAGGTGCAGTTCCACAGCGGTCGGCACATGCTGGAGCCTCGTGTGCCGACGCTGGGTGCTTGGGTGACGTATGGCTTAGGCTCGATGACGGATAATCTGCCCTCCTTTGTGAATATGGGGCCGCGCTATTTCGATGTTCGCGATGGGCATTACTTGGGGCCAGCCTTTGATGCGGTGAATTTGAAGGTCGATCCGAAGAATCCGCTTACTTTTGCCGCGCCGGAGTTCCAAATCGGCAAGGGCGAGCAGGCGGCTCAGTTTGAGCTTATCCATCAGCTCAATGCGTTGGCCGCCGAGCAGTATCCTGGTGATAAGACGCTCCCTGCTCGCATGAAGAGCTATCGCCTCGCTTTCAATATGCAGACGGCGGTGCCGGAGACGATGAATCTGGACGCAGAGAGTGCGGAAACCCAGAGGCTCTACGGCATGAATGACAAGGTGACGGAGCCTTTTGCCCGCCAGCTCATCGTGGCGCGGCGGTTGGCGGAGCGCGGGGTGCGCTTCATTCAGATCCAGCATGGAGATGGGGCTGCGGGGGCTTGGGATTCGCATTCGGGGCTCAAGAAGAATCACACCAATCTCGCGCAGCAGGTGGATAGGCCCATCGCAGGGCTCTTGAAGGATCTGAAGCAGCGGGGGCTGCTCGATGATACGCTGGTGGTTTTCGCCACAGAGTTTGGCCGCACGCCGGGCACGCAGGGCAGTGATGGGCGGGACCATCATCCGTATGCTTTTAGTGTGTGGATGGCAGGTGGGGGGATCAAAGGCGGTACGATCCATGGTGCGACGGACGAACTGGGCTTTCATCCCACGGAGCATCCGCATTACGTCACGGATGTGCATGCGACGATCCTGCATCTTCTGGGGCTCGATGCACGCCGTTTAGAGATTCCTGGTCGCAAGCGCTTGGAGCGCGACTTTGGCCAGGTGATTCGCGAAATCATTGCGTGATTGCTTGGTCAGGCTGAAAGAGCTGGCGCATGGCCGACACGGAAATCGATCCGCAACTCACTACCAAACTCCACCGCCGCTGGCGTGGGCTTGGGGCACTCATCTTCACGCTGTTTTACAGTTTTTTCTTCGCTGCGCACCTCGCGATGGTTGGAACGACTGTGTATTTAAAAGATGGAGCGGTGTTGAGCGCTGGCACTGCCAAAGTGTATGCAGATATGACACTGCCTGCGGCTGATGCGGGTGGGCGCGGGACGGGAGAGGGTGGAGCATTTCTGCTGCTGCATCGTCCATTCGTTGCGGTATTTGAGGGTGTGTGGTCCATGCTCGCTCAAGATGCCGCGATGGCTCAAAAGCATGCTTTTGGCTCACTCCGGGCACTGGCAGGTGCGCTGATGGTGGTCTTCCTTTACAATATGCTACTGTGGAGTGGGCTGGGTTTTTGGAATGCGGTGCTGTGGGCGGCGGTGGGGGGATTCAGTACTGCGTCGGTCGTATTCACGGCACTGCCGGACACGGGCGTTTTCACCATGTTGGGGCTTACGGCCATGTTAGCGGCCATGGCTCGCGGGCGGCGTGCTCGGTGGTGGGAGTTCTCCATCGCAGCGCTCTACACGGTGCTGTGTTCGCATTGGAATCTCATCGCGGTCATCCTCCTTGTGTTCGTGCGTGGGGTGCGGCGCTGGCGCATGAGCCAGTCGTCTTATGGGACCGTGCGGGCGATGTTGGTGAGTGTGTGCATGTTGGTCTTGCTCATGCTCGGGGCCATGCGGATCCAGGGATGGATGTATCCCAAATCTAGCCGGAAGCCCGTGACGGCTCTGGTGCATGAAGGGACCGCGCAACTGGAGAAGGCTGGGGAGCGACTGATGCACACTCCTTGGCTTTCACGATTAGAGGATGTCTTTCTCAATAGCGTCGTGGCACCAGATGCTAGTGCGGTGGATACTGTTGCTACGAATGAGCCGCGCACACGGCGTGTCATCACGCTGGCGGAGGATCGGGGAACGGTGATCGGTTTTGAGCGGGTGCTATGGGCTGCGTGGCTGTTGCTGCTCTTGCTAGGGATGGCAGGACTGCCAGGGGCTGCTGAGCATGCAGGTGTGGCGACGGGAGCCCTGATCTTGCTCGGGTGGCAGATGGTTTATTATGGAGCACTCGAGCAGGCAGGGCAGCGGCTACTTTTCTCCTGGGCCTGGCTACCGCCGCTGATCATCGCCACGGCGGTGGGCTGTGGGCGTGCGCTCCAGCGCTACTCCAGGCTGAGGGTGCCTGTGACGGTGCTGCTGATCTTTTTTGCCAGCATGTTAGCCATGCGGAATTTTGGCTTCATCCAGCGCATCGCTGATCAGATCCGCCTGATTGCATCTGTCTGAAAAAAGATTCGCGGAGTCCGCGCCTGTTTGTCAAAATACTGCATGCCCACCAAGTCCTCATCCAAGCCATCCTCACCCCTCAGTGGGTCGTTGCTGCTCGCTTCTCCTGCGATGAATGACCCCAATTTCTCCCGCACGGTCATCTTCATGGCGGCACATCATCGGAAGAATGGTGCTTTTGGTTACATCCTCAATCGACCCATTGATCAAAGCGTGGGCGATCTACTCCCTGGGCAGGATCTTGGGGCTCTCGGGAGCGTGCGGGTCTTTGTCGGTGGCCCGGTTTCGACGGATAAGCTCTCCTTTGCTGCGCTGCATTGGAACAAGAAAAAAAGCACCCTGCGCTGCCAGACTCATCTTTCGGTGCCAGATGCCATGAAGGCTCTCCAGCAGGGGCATGACGTACGCGGCTTTATCGGTTATTCGGGCTGGAGTGGCGGACAGCTCGAGATGGAGATCAAGCGCCGCTCGTGGATCATCACGAGTGCCCGTCCTATCGTGCTAGCGGATGAGCAACATGAGTCCATGTGGAAGGCGGTCCTCTCAGAGATGGGCCCTCTTTTCGACATTATGTCCGGCACGCCTGAGAATGTGCGGCTGAACTGAAAAATAGCCCTCCGCACGAAAATACCGCTTCCAGCGACAATCTGCCCCGTGCTGGAGGCGTTCTATCGTCATGCTCCGAGTCCCTTTTGTCCTTCTCGCACTGTCCGTCTCTACTTTTGCCCAAAACGTCAAACCTGACGATGTCGCAGGCAACGAAGCGGTCAAAAAGATCATGGAGACGCGTGCTGGCCGTGGCGTGATGCGTGACGACACACCGCCCACGCCTGCTGCGGAGGCTGTTAAGAAATTCAAGCTGCGCAGCGATGTCGCTATCGACCTCATGGCGAGCGAGCCGGATGTGGAGCAGCCGCTTTATGTGAGCTGGGACAGCAAAGGCCGCATGTGGGTCACCATGTATCGCCAATATCAGTTCCCGGCTGGCTTGAAGATCATCAGTTACGACCAGCACCTTCGTGCCAAGTTCGACAAAGTGCCGCTCCCGCCGCCGCGTGGCGAAAAAGGCGCGGACAAGATCACCGTCTTCGAAGACACCGACGGCGATGGCTTTTTCGACAAGCACAAAGACGTCATCACCGGCCTGAACATCGCCAGCGCCGCGCTCCACGGCATGGGCCGCATCTGGGTGCTGAATCCGCCTTACCTCCTGAGCTATCCCGACGCCGATTTCGATGCCAAACCGGATGGTGATCCCGAGGTCGAACTTAGCGGCTTCGGCCTCGAAGACACCCACAGCGTCGCCACCAGCCTGCAATGGGGCATGGACGGCTGGCTTTACGGAGCGAACGGCAGCACCACCACCGGCAATGTCAGCAGCGCCAACACCAAGAACGTGAAATGGGAAGGCCAGTGCATCTGGCGCTACCATCCGAAAAAGAAGACCTTCGAAATCTACGCCGAAGGCGGCGGTAACACCTTCAGCCTCGACTTCGACAGCAAAGGTCGCCTTTTCTCCGGCACGAACGGAGCCACTCGCGGCATGCACTACGAGCAAGGCAGCTACGGCATCAAAGGCTGGGGCAAACACGGCCCGCTCACCAATCCGTATGCCTTCGGCTGGTTCGAGCACATGAAGCACGAAGGCGATAACAAACGCTTCCCGCAAGCCTTCACCATTTATGAAGGCGGCCTGCTCGGCAGTGCCTACGAAGGCAAAATCATCGCCCCGAATGCCCTGCACAACCTCGTCTATGTCAGCGAGCGGCTCCCCGACGGCTCCACCTTCCGCACGAAGGATGAAGAGCAGCTCATCACCACCCCCGACCGCTGGTTCCGCCCCGTCTGGGCCGGCGTCGGCCCCGATGGCGGCTTCTACATGGCCGATTGGTATGACACCAGACTCAGCCACGTCAGCCCCGTCGATGACTGGCACAAAACCAGCGGCCGCATCTACCGCGTGCGCCCTGCGAGCGGTGCGCCGAAGCTGAAGCCGTTCGATTTGAGCAAAGCGAGTGGTGAGGAGCTTCTCGGCTATCTGAGCCATCCGAATGAGTGGTTCAGGAAGCAGGCGGTGCTGGAGATTGGGTGGCGCGGGATGAAGGAGCTTGAGAAGCCGCTCTTCGAGATGATTAGCAGTGATTCAAATACACACGCACTCGAAGCTCTATGGTCTCTTAATTTACTGTATCCTGAACACGACTTTGATGATCCTAGTAGCATGGGAAAACGGCAAATGGCTGTCGTTGTGGCGTTAAAAAGTAAGGACACTTACATCAAAAGGTGGATTGCGAAAATGGCAGGGGAAGAGGGCCTCTCTTGGACAAGTGTTGGCATCATTGGGAAACTCATCAGCGACGGCGAACCAGAAGTTCGGGCTCAACTTCTCGCATCTGCAAAGCGCCTTCCAGCTCAACTTTCGCTTAACTTGCTCAAAGCAGCCGACACCGAAGACGAAAGCGGCCATCTGCCGCTCCTCGCGTGGTGGGCACTTGAATCGAAGGCCGAAAAAGAACGCGAAGCCGTCTTCGCCTTCCTGAAGTCCGACGCAGACTTCTTGAAGACGAAACTCTTCCGCGATCATCTCGCCGAAAAGCTCGCGAAACGTTATGCACTGGCGGGTGGCGAAGAAAACCTCAACTCCTGCGCCGAGTTGCTCGCTCTCACGAACGACGAAACCCTGCGTAGCAAGTTCATCGCAGGCATCGCCTCAGCTTTCGAAGGTGCGGAGATGCCGAAACTGCCGGAATCGCTCACCAAGGCTCTTAACGACTACATGGCGAAGCAAAGCGGCGGCGACCTCACACTCGCGTTGCGCAGTGGAAATGCCGATGCGCTCAAAAGTGCCCTCAAACTGCTTTCCGATGCTAAAGCGAGCAACACGGCCCGAATCGCTATCGCGAAGACTTTGGCGGAACTCGGCAAACAGGACGCGGTGATGCCGATGGTGGCGATTTTGAAGTCTGGCGCGGCTCCTAGCCTCAAACGCGGTATTTTGCAGGCTGCGGCCAAGTTTGACGACAAACGCCTGCCAGAGGCACTGCTTCTCGGTTGGGAAGGTCAAATTGCGGGCGACAAAGCGCTACGCGAGGATGCGCTGCGTGTCATGGCCGGGCGAAAGGAGTGGGCGCAGATTTTGATCAACTTCGTCAATGAATGGAAAGTGCCGGCGAAGCATTTCACCATCGACATCGTGCGCCAGCTCAGCCTGCACAAGGATGCGGAGATCGACGCGAGTATCGAAAAGCACTGGAAGGGCCTGCTGGCCACCGGACCGACGCCTGTGAAGAAAAAGGAGGCCGAGCGCATCAAGGCCGTGATCAAAAGCGGACTCGGCGATGCCGAAAAGGGCAAACTGCAATTCACCGCCCGCTGCGCCGTGTGCCACAGCCTCTTTGGCGAAGGCGGCAAGATCGGCCCGGAGCTCACCGGCTACGACCGCAGCAATGCCGATTTCTGGCTCGATAACATGTTCACGCCCAGCCTGGAAATCCGGGAAGGATTCGGAGCCTACATCGTGAAAACCAAAGGCGGCCAGATGCTTACCGGTCTCATGGATGCGCAGGATGCTCAGGGCATCGTCCTCAAAGACATCGCGGGCAACAAAACGGCCATCAAACAGGCCGACATCGAGAAGCTGGAAGCCTCACCCATCTCCCTGATGCCAGAAGGACTCACCACTGGCATGAGCGATGCGGATTTGAAGGACTTCTTCGCGTATTTGATGAAGGTAGCCCGGTAACATCGCTCGTTCACCATCTCACGGGTCTTGAGCGATGTCTGGCGTTTCAAACTCCAAGCTGTGGAGAGTATCCGACTCCTGTGGCGTGGTGAGCACCTTATAAACGCACCAGCCAAAAAGCAGCACGACAGTGCCTACGGATAAAAGCATGACGAGCAGGCCAGAGGAGGACATAAGCAGGATTTTGAGTGGGTTTTTAGTCTTCGGATTTGTTTAGCCCTTGTTCGGCGCGTTGATAGGCCCGGCTGCGAGCGGTGATGAGTGCAAAGAAAATGAAGACCACAGCCGCCATCGCCACACTGAGCTGCGCGGGCTGGCTGGTCGATAGATCGGTGACATAGGAGGACACGGTGCCGATTTTGAATGTCTCCAGATCAAAGCCAAAAATCTCCTTCAGCAGCCACATGACAAAGATGCAAAGCAGGAAGGCCGGGCAGATCCACTTGATCACCACGCGGAAAAAGGACGGCACACGGATGGATGCCCCCGCATGTAGCTCTGCAAAGCCACGATCCAAGCCCCAATGCCAGCCAAATACAATGATCTGCACGGTCGCTAGGACAAAGATCAGTAGTGTGCCGATCCAGAAGTCCAGCGTATCGAGCACCTTCAGACCCGATGTGAAGTACACGACCAAACCTGTGCCAAATGTCGTGATCAGCCCCAGCAGCGCCACGGACACCTTCCGCCCGACATGGAGAGCCTCCTCTAAGAATGCGATCCCCGGCTGAAGCATGGAAATCGAGCTCGTGATGGCTGCCAGGAATAGCATGAAGAAGAACGCACCGCCGAAGAATGCGCCCAGCGGCATTTTCGCGAATACGAGCGGCAGGACGGTGAATCCTAGACCGAATGTGCCTTGCCCGGCCACGGAGGCCAGCCCCAGGAAGGTGACGGCTGCGGGGACGGTGATTAGCCCACCCAGCGCCACTTCGCAGAACTCGTTTGCGCTGCTCGCGGTGAGTCCACTGAGCACGACATCATCCTTTTTCGTCAGATAGCTGGCGTACACGATGATGACGCCAAATCCCACGGACAGGCTGAAGAAAATCTGCCCCGCAGCGGCTAGCCAGAGGGCGGGGTTCCTCAATTGCTTCCATGGAGAGATCGTGTGCAGCGCCAGCGTGCCATTACTCGCTGCGACTTCCTTTTCTGCCTCTGCGATGGCCTTCTCACCGACGACGTCGCGTGGCTTTATCTCGCTGTTGGTGGCAGTTGCTACGACCTGCACTTTACTGGGGTTCCACATGTAGCCCAGACCGTTATAGACGTTGTCGTGCGGCTTTGTGGCATCTGGTGCACCCAGCGTCATGACGCGTGCGAGGATCACCAAGGCCAGCACGATGAGCAATGGCATGCCGTAATTGCACATCTTCTCGATCCCACCGCTCAATCCACGGTAGATGAGGTAAAAATTAAACACAAAGACCACGATGAGCCATGGTAGCGCCGAATCCCAGGAAAAGGCCAATGCGGCACCATCCGCTGCTTGCCCGCTCATCGACTTGAACATCGCCACTGTCTCATCTGCATTGTGTAGGTTCACCTGGCCGGTCCAGAACTTCACGGCATAGCCCAGGCACCAGGACTCGATGAAGACGTAGTACATGTAGATCACCACGGGGATGATCACGCCGATGATGCCGACGTATTTCGCCCACGGGCGCTGCAAAATGGCCGCAAAGGCACCTGGACATGAATTGAAGCCCCTGCTGCCGGCATAGCGCCCCATCGCCCACTCTGCCCAGCCGATCGGTAGGCCGATGATCAGGAATGAAATCGCATAGGCCAGCATGAAGGCCCCGCCGCCGTACTGCGCTGCTAGGCCTGGAAAGCGCAAAAAATTACCCAACCCCACCGCACTTCCTGCGACGGCCATGATGACTCCGAGACGTGATCCCCAGGCTTCTTTCTTTTGTGACATGGCGATCAAGCTAGCAAAGAGCAGCCCATCTGCGCAAGCATGGAGTGCAGTGATAGATCCCTGCCTTGCTGATTAGTCGCTCTGTGATGCGTGTAGGCTGAGTAGCTCTTCAAATGTCGCCATGAGTTCTGGTTCTTCCTCCACGCCGCGCTCGGTCAGTAGCTCTCGGAATACCTCTCTCGGGCTCAGATCGCTCAGGACTGGCCCTGTGTGCTCCCAGGCAGCTCGTGCGGACTCTGGCAGGTCGGTGAGCACTTTGAGCACCTCAAAACGCCCCGCCGCAGCGTCGCGCACGAGACGATCTAGCTCCATTTCTGGTGCCTCCAGTCTCACCGTCACCTCCGTCCAGCATCCTGCTGGTACTGCGGCGAGATCCTCCGTCAGTGTGGCCCGGCTTGCTTTTGCCCGAGTCAGCAGACGGCTCACGGGCACCGGGAGGAGCTCCATTTTCATCGTCTGGGTGTCCAGGAGCACCACCGACTTCGTATCCGCTGCCTCGGGGAAACTCAGCGCTATGGGCGAGCCACTGTAGCGGATCATTTCGCAGCCGTTCACTGTCTGTGGCCGGTGTAGATGCCCCAGTGCGGTGAAATCAAATCCAGCAAACACCTCTGCACCGACAGCGCCTAAATTCCCGATATGGATGTCGCGCTCACTTTCACTGTGCAGTCCTCCTAGAGCGGTGAGGTGCCCCATGGCTATCATTTTACGGCCCTGTGCCACCGCGCGGCAGCGAGAGAGCATCTCGGTGTAATGCGCCCGGATACCTGCGAGCAGGAGCTCATGCGCCTGGGTGGCCGTCTCACCGGCTTTGGAGCCGCGCAGATCTCGCTCACGCAAAAATGGCACCGCCGCGATCACCGCATCAGGCGTCTGCACCACGTTGCCGAATCCCGCTGCGCCGTACACATGCACCTCAAAGCGCCGCAGCAGCTCCCGTGGTGCATCGAGGTGCTGGGCGGAGTCGTGGTTCCCGCTAGTGATCACGGCCCGCGTGGTCTTCAGGTCCGCCAGCCGACGCAAGAAGTCGAAGTAGAGACTTACGGCCTCTTGGGGTGGATTTGCCGCGTCAAAGATGTCGCCGCTCACCAGCAGGGTATCGACATTTTCACTGCGCAGCGTCTCCACCAGCCAATCCAGGAATGCCGCATGCTCCGCCAGTCGGTCTCGCTCGACCAACCGTGCCCCCAGATGCCAATCTGCCGTATGAAGTAACCGCATGTCCCTGCATAACCACGCTCCGTGAAAAAGGAACTGCGAAGATGTGGCTCCAGGCTGAATGAGCCTGCACGGTATCTCCACGTGCACATCCTCTGGTATTGCAGAAAACTGGACTTTAGCTCTTTGTAGCCGACTCAAAGCCGCCCAGTCTCCAATTCTGCCCTCTCTTCCTGCATGTCTATGACCCTCCATTCCCCCGCAAAGATCAATCTGAGCCTGCGTGTGCTGGGGAAGCGCTCGGATGGCTTTCACGCGATCGAGACGCGGCTGGTGAAGCTGGCCTTCGGTGATGAGGTGAAAGTGGAGCTCTGCGGGGAGGAGAAGCGGGATGTGGTCTTCACTTGCTCGGATGTGACGGTGCCAGCGGATGAGTCAAATCTGGCGCTGCGTGCTCTGCGGGCGTTTGAGAGCCGTACTGGCCGCGAGCGGGCATGGCGGATTCACTTGGAGAAGCGCATCCCCCATGGTGCTGGGCTGGGTGGAGGCAGTAGCAATGCGGCGACGGTGCTGCATGCGGTGAATGCGCTGGTCGGGCATCCTTTGTCACAAACTCAGCTTTTGGAGCCTGGCGGCGCAGCTAGGCTCGGATGTGCCGTGTTTTTGCTGGAGAGCGCGGCGGCAGATGGCACGGGGCGTGGAGAGATCGTGGTGCCGGTGGCCTTTCCTCATGAGCTGCAGGTAGTGCTGATCAAGCCGCCTTTCCCGATCCCGACTCCCTGGGCGTATCAGCGCTGGGCGGCATCAAAGGAGCTGCCGGAGGTGCTTTATGCACCGCAGATCTGCCCATGGGGTGAGATGGTGAATGATTTGGAGCGGCCGGTCTTTGAGAAGCATCACTTCCTACCAGCGCTGAAGAATTGGCTACTGAGTCAGGGAGAGGTGCGTGCCGCGCTGATGTCTGGCTCTGGCTCGACGATGTTTGCCATCGCACAGAGCGGAGTGGCTGCGGGCGAGCTCGCGGAGAAGGCCCGTGCCTGGTGTGGGGATACCTGCTGGATACAGGTGACACGGACGCAGTCGCATTAAAAAAGGCTCACGCGGCATCCTGTGGCAGCTCGATGTGCTCGATGCCAGGGAGCCGGGCGCAGAGGGAGTCGATCTCCTCTGGAGTCATGATCATGAAGGCGGTGGAAAGCGCATCGCTGAGGGCTGCGGTGGGGGCGAGGGCGTAGGCGCGGCGGTTCTGGATGGGCACAGGTGCAAAGAGCCGCGGATTCATGATATGAGCACCTTTGACGGCGAATCCACTGCCGCTGACGGCACGACCCGTGAGGGCGAGTTTCTGTGCTCCGCCGCTGAGAGTGATGTTCCAAGCACTGGAGTCTGCGGGGGCACCGAGGGCGAGTATGGTGCTGTCACCGGCATTGAGGACGGCGTTTTCGATGCCATGCATCTGGAGCACATCGGCAGCCTGATCGAGTGCGTAGCCTTTGCCGAGTGCTCCGAGGTCAAAGATCATGCGACTGGCATGTACGGTGACGAGGAGCTGCTCCTCATCGAGCTCAAAGCGGTGTGAGCCGATGATCTGCCGCGCCTCCTCGATGACGGCTGGATCGACGCGGCGCGGCTCGCCACTGGCGGTGACAAAAAGCTCCATCAGCGGCCCGATCGTGATGTCAAAGGCACCATCCGTCTCAGCGTGCACGGCTTTGGCCAGTGCGAGGCAGTCCCACGCGGCCATACCGACGCGGTAGCTCTCTCCTGCTTCGAGCTGCCCGAGGCGATAGATATCACTGCTGGAGCGGAAGCGGCTCAACTCATCCTCCAGACGGCGGATCTCCTCATGTGCGGCCTGTGCGGTGCTGGCGGCATAGGCTTCATCATGCCCCTCGAGCGAGATGATGATGTCAAAGGTGGTGGCCATCGCGTGGCAGGTGGAGCGATGGACGGAGGATGCGGCGGACATGGGAGTGGAGCGACTTTCCTCAGTGAGTGCTTTCGCGGACGTGTAGCTGAGACGCGTGATGCTTAGGGAGCGGTGGGATCAGCCGCTTTGGCGGTGCTGTATTGCTGCCAGAGTGCAGGCTCGACATACATGACGAGGTTTTCGTTTGGGCGTAGGGTGTAGAAGCTGTTGTCGTGCCAGCCCGTTAGCTTGGCCTGCATCGCAGCGGCTTGCTCCGCAGCTACCAGCACGATGCGAGCAGTCGTGGGAGTATCAGGGATGCTATCGCGGTATTCGATCTGGTTATTGCCACGCCAATACCACGGCAGCGGCCAGCCTCGGTCTTTATGAATGACCAGTATCGGCAGTGGCTCACCAGGGCCGTGTTTTTCTAGCTCAGCGACTTGATCGAGCAGGCGGGGGAAGCGCTTCACCGTATGCGCATAGACGTAGGGATTGCTGGCATCCGCGCAGTAGTGATGGATGGCGAGCATGCTCTGACTGCTGAGGTGGTAGAGCATGAGGATGAAGGCCACACGGGGCACATGCCGCTTCCAGCCCCGCTGAAAGGTGCGTAGCAAGATGGCAGCACCATAACCCGCGAGCAAAATGAGAGCATACTGGGCATTCAGAATGGTCCATGGCGTCTTGTAGGCCAGCACGCTATACCCACCGATCAGGAGAAGGGCATAGGTGCCGAGGAAGACGAGAAAGGCCTGCCGGGGCTCCCGCTTGGTGTGATTCCCCATGATGCCGTGGCCGATGCCGAGGAGCGCGAGCAGCACGATGGAGGCCTCACTCCAGCGCACGCCACCATCGCGGAACCAAGTGAGCAGCGTGAGGTAATACCACCATGGTTTCTCATGCCCTGCGCCATCGCTCCGCTCCCAGTAGTATTGATAGGTCAGCACGCTGTTCTTCACAGCCTCCCAATCACGGAATCCGCCTGAATAAAGCGCCACACTCACCAGCACGGCAGGCACGAGCACCCATAGCCATGGTCGCGAGGCAGCGGTGCTCCGCAGTCCCAGCGAGAAGCCGCTTTTTTTCTGAGCAAAGCCACCAAAGAGCTGCGTCGCCACCACCCATGCGACGAGAGCAGCCATCACTTGGAGGATGAAGGTCTCCTTCGTCGCGTGCTGCACACCCAGCGCTACGCCAGCCACCACCAGCCAGCCTCTTCCACCACCCTGACTATGCCGCCAGAGTGCCGCTAGGCTCAGCGCAGTGGCGAGCACCAGCAGCATCTCCATGATGAAATAGCGTGAGTAAAAAACCTGCATCGGTGACACCGCGAGGATGAGCAGCGAACACACCGCCCCCACCCGCGTGAGTGCATCCGTCACCAGCAGCGTGACCACCAGCAGTAGCAGCCCCGCTACCACACTGACCATGCGCAGCTCTGCATCCGTCCAGGTGCCGGGGGAGCCCCAGCCAGCGGCTTTTGACCAAAGCAATGTGGCGTAATGCAGCGCTGGTCCGTGGAAGTCGTGCGGATCGTACTCAAAGTGGCCCTGGGCCTGGAATTGCAGTGTTTTGACCGCCAGGATCGCCTCATCCGCATGCATCGGCCTCTCCTCCAGACTCGGCAGCCGGTAATATGCTCCGATACCCAGCGCCACCAGCACCAGGATGGCGCAGGCGAAGAGAGAAAGAGGCGCTGGGGGTTTGGCAAACATGCTGGGGAATCGAAAAAGGGCAGGGCGGGGGAGGTCTTGAGCGAGGGGGCGGGCCTCTTAGCGCAACATCACGCGTCGTTCCACCAGAAGACGTGCTTGTCTGCTCCGGCGCAGGTAAATTTCCTCCACCTGCGGTGGCAGCGTCTCCGTGCCGCCGTGTTCCACCACCAGCTTCACCGCCTGTGGGGCGGCATCCATCTTCTGAAAACGAAACACCGGCGAGCCACGCACCCGGAAGAAAACATGCGCCGGGATGTGCGGATGCAGCGCATTCCACAGCCACTTCGCGGGGGGGAAGCCATCCTCCTCCGCCAGAGCGGCCAGCACCTCACGCAGCAGGGGCTCGCCGTGCTTGCGGATCCACTTTGCCGCCTCACGGCGATTCAGCAGCGTGTGATAGGCGGCCACCAGCGGATTGCGATGCGCCTGCTCCATTTCCACGATGAGCTCCCGCGCATGCACCGCCATGCAGCGCTGGAATTCCTCGCGAGACAGCACACCCGCATCATACAGCCGGAAAAGCTGCTGCGGCGGAGGCACGGGCGTAGTCTGGGGCTGGGCGAGCATGTCTGGGCGGGCGGGGCCACATCTTGGCGCGGCCATACGGCCTGTCACAGATCAATTTTTCCTCCCCACCGGGAAGCGCAGCCGCACCTCCGTGCCACCATCCGGCGCACCTTGGATAAAAAGCTGCCCACGCATCTGGTCGGCGAAAACGGCCAGGATCTTGAGTCCCAGTCCCTGGCTCTCCGTGGGATGAAAGCCGGGGGCCAGCCCCGTGCCATCATCACGCACCACCAGCTCGCCCAGACCATCGAGGTACTGCAACGTCGCGTGGATACAGCCACGCCGTCCGTGTGGGAAGGCATGCTCAAAGCTGTTCGATAGGGCCTCATTCAGCGTCAGAGCCAGCGGCATGTGCCACTCAGGCTGGAGGTCGCCATCCTCGATATCGAGTCTTACCTCCACCTGCTCAGCCCGCGTCTGGTAACAGTCGCGCAAATGCTCCACCAGCTCATGGACAAAGCCGCTGAACGTCACCGCACCTCCCATCGCTACCTGGTGCAGATGCTGATGCAGCGCCGCGATGGCGCGGACGCGGTTCTGACTCGCTCGCAGTGCATCCCGTGCATGCTGATCGCTCACCCCATTGATCTGCATGTTCAGCAGGCTGGAGATGATCTGGAGGTGGTTTTTGATGCGGTGATGAGTCTCGCTGAGCATCAGCTTCTCACGCTCCAAATCCGCCACTGGCCACGGATGGCTCGGCGCAGCCACCAACTGGAATGCCATCGCACCGCTGCGCTGTGGCTCCAGGCGCGGCGCGGTATCCATCGGCATAGCGACAGGCTCCGCAGGTGCCACTAGCTCCTGCACAGTTTCGTAGCGAGTGATCTCACGTCTCGTCCGCAGGTAGTAGCCGCCCTCCTCACGAGCGCTCACACTCAGCGGCATGCTCCCACGCCCCTGGGCCCCGAAATACGAGTGCTCGATCTCTACCTCCGGCGTCGCAGCCTGGCCAGCCAGCGCAAAGAAAAAGCCCGTCGCATCCGAAGGTCGGAACAGCAAATGCAGCGGCCGCCCCGTCGCCGTCGCGGCATCAATGTCGAAAATATCCCGCGCATGCTCGCTCCAGGCCGTGATACGACCATTCGCATCACAAGCCAGTAAATCGACCGTCAGCGTCTCCGTGATCGGAATGGTCCTTTCGACATAAATCGGCTCCGCAGGCACTTTGACCTCCGAAGTCGAAAAATCCGCCCGAGGAGCCAAAAACGGCGGTGGAGCAAAATCGAGCACCGAGGCTGCTTCAGGCACCTGGGAGGCCGTTTCAGCGACTTTTTCAGCCATAGGAGCCTCAATGGGCACCGCAACAGGTGCCTGGAAATAATGCAGCGTACAATGTGGCTCGCCCTCTCCATCCAGCACCAGCGCCAGATGCATCCGTGCATCCTCGCCACTGCCATCGGCACGCTTCACACGCACGGTCAGCGGCTCTGGCAGCGCCTCATGGCCATGCAGAGCCCGCAGCGCCTCACGCCGCATCATCGCACTCTCGGGCTCCAGCCACGCATCCAGCGGATAGCGTCGCAGCTCCGACTTCGGCTGCCCCAGCAGCAACTCCGCATGCGGATTCACCTCGAAGATGACCCCCGTTTTGTCCGTCAGCACGATCGCCGCTGGATCAGAGTGCAGTAGCGCTCGGAATTTCGCCTCTAGACCGCGTAGCTGCTCCTCATGACGGCAGCCCTCCGTCACATCCTGGATACTGACCAGCAGCGAGCCACCTGGCAGTGCCACGGGATGAAACTCGATCTCCTTGAGCAAGCCGTCTGCCGTAGCCAGCGAGACCGTGCGCGTGAGCTGCCTCCTCCACACACTCTCCCGCCAAGCCACTGCCACATGCTCCCGGTGCTCTGCCGTGGGGCATGCCGCCGCTAGCCAGGCCTCCACGCCTGTCTCCTTATCAATCGGGCGTCCTAGCATCTTCGCGACCTGCTCATTCTGGTAAATCGGCGTGCCACGCTCATCGAGCACAAAGAGCCCACAAGGAGCAGCCTCTAGGAAGCTCCGCAGACGAGATTCACGCTTCACAAAGCCGCGCTCCGCCTCCAGCATCGTGCGCAGCTCCTGCTTCGCACGGGAGAGCTCCCGCTCCAGGTTTTGGAGATTCTCAGTCAGTTCACGCGGCGGTGCGACAGGGCTAGCCACAGGTGCCATGGCCGCCATCAGCACATGTTCCGGCTTCGGGGCTGGCTTTGCGGCAGGAATCACCGACTCCGGCACGCACAGCGCGGTAAAAAGCGTCTGCGCAGCACCCTCACTCTGTCTTTTCGATGGATGCACGGCAGAGACGAGCCAGCGCTGCTCTCCGCTGCCGTTTCTCCGTGTGGAGATCATCTGCGGTGCCGCATCGCGGTCCTGCTCATGTGCGGCACAGACCTCTGCATACTGCTGGCGCAGTCGCGGCGCATCCGCTGCGGAATTGTAGGCATCCCAAAAAGTCGTCTTCCCCTCGGCGATGCCTTTGTCGAGCACCAGATGCGCAGCAGCTATCGCGAGTGAGCAATCAAACGGGTCCGGCTGCACGGGGGCAGCGCTTTTCGGTGCCTCCTGACTTTCTGCCGCTGCATCGTGCTCATCACTTTCTGCGGGCACGGCTCCGGTGTTGAATTTCTCACAAGTCACCATCAGTCCACCCACGCTGGCATCACTGTGCCTGCGCCAGGGCCGCACCTCCCAGCGGTAAATCACACGGCGACCATCTGCGTCGTGCTCACTCCTGACGATATGGCCTTGGAGAGCTCTTTCATAGACCTGTCGCCATCCGGGGTGCAGGTTCGGGAAGATCTCATACTGGCTACGACCCGTGATCGGCTGCACATGCTGGAGTCCGAATTCTCGCAGCCACTGCCGATTGGCCAGCATGTAGCGCATTCCGCGGTCAAAGATGGCCATCGCCACCGGAGCATTCTCCACCATGGCTCCCAATATAGCATGCATATCATCGCCCGTGTCGGAGGGGGCAGGGGACTCCTGCCGGGACTGAATGGGCTTGGCTTGGAGGCTATTCTCCTCGGCAGGCTGGATGATACGGATCGTCTGCAGCTTGGGCTGGATGACGTTTTTGAGCACGGAAGACGACATTGAGAGGCGGGAGGATGAAAGTCGGGAAATTTTAATAATTTAACAAGCCCAAGCTTTTCAACAAGGCGAAAAGATGAAGATTTGCGACTCAGTTCAGCAAAAAACGCCGCCGATGGCAAGAATCCTTTCAAAAGACAATAAGTGCCTCATTCTCGGTGATAAGGCTCTTTTTTCAGGATGGTATGGGCTCGGTAAATCTGCTCCAGAAGCACGATCAAGGCCACCTCATGCTGAAGCGTCAGGTCCGAGAGTCGCCAGAGAGCATCCGCCTTCTCTCGCAGCTCTGGCGAGTGTCCATCCGCACCGCCGATGAGCACGCAGACACGCTTCGTTCCAGCGAGATGCTGTTTTTCGATCCAACGCGCTAGATCCACGCTACGACGGGGCTCGCCGCGCTCATCGAGCACGATGCGCAGTGCATTTTCTGATGCGGTGAGCATCTGTTGTTCTACACTGGCACGAGGGCCTTCTTTGAGGATGACTTGATCAAGCCGAGTGTAATGTTGGAGGCGTTTTAAGTAGGTTTCTACCGCTTCCCGAGCCCAGGAAAAAGCCGGTTTGCCTACAGTGATAATGCGCCAGTTCATGTGGTGGGCGGCATGGACTCGGAAAAATGCCAAGTCAACAAATCGACTAAGTCATGGTAATTTTGGTTATTTGAAATATTTTACCTATTCCTGTCATCGTTGTTGTTGCACATTTTAAAAGAATCGTTAAAATGAGAAAGCTAATTTCAAAATAGCTCTTTAACCTTAAACAGCCAACGCCTTCATTATGAACTCACGTTCTCTGACCATCCTTTGCCGTGCCAGCGCTGGTGCGGCTGCGTTTATGCTCGCCTCCTGCTCCTTGCCCCCCGGTCAGGCTTGGAGGCAGATTCAGTCCCAGGGATTGATCCCCTTTATGATGAGCGATGGAGCTCCTCTGCAAATCAATAGCACACCACGTATGCAGCCGATGGCCGCTGCCGCACCGAGGATCCAGACTCCTCGCGTCTATGCCTCTACCACGCCTGCCGTGAGCACACCGAAAGTCAGCGCTCCGATTGAGGACCGCATTGACTCCGCTCCCGTGCTCCCTCAGCCAAAGATCACTCCGATGCCGACAGCCACTGTCGCGTCAGAGCTTCCTGGCTATGTGCGCTCCCCCTTCACCAATCCTCCCCGCCTCGTCGATGTGCGTGGAATGGAAGCTGGCTCCAAAGTGGTCTGCCCTTACACGCAGAAGCCCTTCTTGGTCCCCAATGGCATCAGCAACGCCGTCGCCTCTGCTCCTAAAGTCTCCACGACGCCTAAAATCGTCTCGGCTCCTGAGCCCAAAGTGACTCCTACCGCTCCCCGTATGGAAACAGACGTGGTCCCGAACACCAATGTCGCAGCCCTCAATAACAGCAAGCCCACCCCTGCTGTGAATACCCTGCCGAAGCCCAAAGTCGAGGCCCCCGCTGCTCCTGATCTCCCCTACGGCACCTCCATCTCCGGTCGCCCTGGCTTTGTGAATAGCCCTTATGCTGCCAAGCACCAGCTCGTCGATGTCACAGGCCTGCCTGTCGGAATGGAAGTGAAATGTCCTTACACTGGCAAACTCTTCCGCGTCCCGCCGCAGTAGTCGCCATTCTTTGCAAAGCTGCTCCTTTCACACCCCGTCTGGTTCCGCCGGACGGGGTTTTTGCTGCCCTGTGCTTTGGTAGTTCGCTGTTAGGCGAGAGGATTGGAGGAAAATCTTCGGATAGCTTGAAGGATTGCCATTCTCAGCACCTTCGCTTAAAGAGCGCATCTCGTGACCGACGTCATCCGCATCCCAGGCCGCACCTTCCTGCACTTTCTCTCCTACATGGGGCAGATCGCGTATCTGCTGCGTGATCTACTCCATGCCTTCA
Source organism: Verrucomicrobiaceae bacterium (assembly GCA_016713035.1). NCBI lineage: Bacteria > Pseudomonadati > Verrucomicrobiota > Verrucomicrobiia > Verrucomicrobiales > Verrucomicrobiaceae > Verrucomicrobiaceae bacterium. The sequence continues at coordinate 8,476 of JADJPW010000015.1, read as the reverse complement.
TTCACAGCGTATGGCGGCTCGGTATTGTAGCCCATCAGATTGTCTCCATCGGCTACGGCTCGCAGGCTGTCGTCATCGTCACTGGCGCATTCACAGGGGCCGTCTTCACTTTCCAGACCTATGCCAAGTTTGTCGATTTCGGAGTCGAGTCCTCCGTCGGGGCCATCGTCTCCGTCGCACTCTGCCGCGAGCTCGGACCCGTATTGGCCGGATTGATGGTCGGCGGGCGAGTCGGGGCCGCCATGGCCGCTGACATCGGCACCATGAAGGTCACTGAGCAGGTCGATGCCCTCCGCGTCATGGGCGTGCATCCGGTCGATTTCCTCGTGCTGCCGCGCTTTATCGCCATGCTCATCTCCATGCCCATCTTGGTCGCGGAGTCCATCACCTGCGGCCTCATGGCCTCCTATGCTGTCGCCGTCTATGGTTATGGCGTTCCGGCATCCTGGTTCATGAGCCACATGGTCGATCACACGAACCAGTGGGACATCGTCATCGGCATGATCAAAGGGTTCGTCTTTGGCATCATTATCACCCTCGTCGCATGCCATCAGGGGCTGCGGGCGGAAAATGGTGCCGTCGGCGTCGGCATGGGCACCACGCGTGCCGTCGTCATCTCTTCGCTCGTCATGCTGATCGTGAATTTCTTCCTCTCCATCCTGCTGAATTACATCTGGCCGCTCGGCAACGCCGTCTGATCCCCCGCATGCGCCGCAACCATGGTCGATTACCACTCAGATCCCTTCATTCGCATCCGCGGCCTGCATAAAAAGCTGGGCTGGCAGCACATCCTGCGCGGCATCGACCTCGATGTCTTCCGTGGCGAGACTCTCTGCATCATCGGCCCCAGTGGCGAGGGCAAAACTGTCACCATGAAGCACGTCATCGGCCTCATGCAGCCAGACGAGGGCACCGTCGAGGTCGATGGCATCCAGGTGAATGGCTTGCGCGAGCGTGAGCTCGCCCCCGTGCGCCAACGCGTCAGCATGCTCTTCCAAAACGGCGCACTCTTTGACAGCCTCACCGTGGCGCAAATGTCGCCTTTCCGCTCGTCGAGTCCGGCGTGCGCGACCGAAAGGAAATCAAAGACCGCGTCACCCAGGCCCTGGAAATCGTCGGCCTCGGCAAGCACGGCGACAAGCTGCCCGTCAATCTCTCCGGCGGCATGCGCAAGCGTGCTGGCATCGCCCGCGCCGTCGTCACCCGCGCCCAGTGCATCCTTTTACGACGAGCCCACCTCCTCGCCTCGACCCTGTCGTCTCCGACGTCATCGACACGCTCATCCTGCGCCTCCAGGAGCGCCAGCGGCATCACCTCCCCTCGTCGTCACCCCACGACATGAAGAGCCTCTTCAAGATCTCCAACCGCATCGCCATGCTCAAGGACGGCGTCATCCGCTTCCTCGGCACCCGCGAGGAGCTCCGCGCCTTCGATGACGAGGTCGTGCAGGACTTCATCGCCGGCCGCGCCCACGTCGATTTCTGATCCTCATTTCTCACCCTTTCCCCCTCAACTTTATGGAAGAACGCGACAAAAAAACCGAGCTCCTCGTCGGGCTCTTTCTCACCGTCGGCCTGCTCATGATGAGCCTGCTCATCCTGCAATTCGGCAGCGTGCGTGATCTCTTCAAAGGCAGCTTTTACCTCAGCGTCAGCTTCCCAGACGCCTCCGGCATCAAAGAGGCCAGCCCCGTCGTCCTCGCTGGCAAGCGCATCGGCAAGGTGAAGAACAAGCCCCGCCACAACGAGAACTTCAACGCCGTCATCATCGACCTCGAAATCTTCCAGGGCGAAAAAATCCCCGCCGAGTCCACCTTCACCATCACCACCGCAGGCCTCATGGGCGATGCCTTCGTCGATATCGAGCCACCGAAGCACATCTCCGACAAATTCATCACCGAAACGCAAACCGTCATCATCGTCGGCAAAGAAGCAGGCGGCCTCAGCAACCTACAAAGCGCCGCTGAAAAATCGGCAAACAAGTCAGCTCCTTCATCGATGACGACCTCAAGCCTGCCGTCAGTAAAGACCTCCGCCCCGCCCTAGCCGAGATCAAAGCTGCGACAACAAAGCTCAATCAAGGAGCCCTCAGTGATGAAACCATTACCAAAATCAAAAACACCGTCTCCAAGCTCGACTCAGCCGTCTCCCGCGTGGACGAAAAAGTTTTCGGCCGAACAAAACGTCTCCCACCTCAAAGAAACCCTAGCTGATCTCAAAGAAGCCGCCGCCAGCTTCAAAGCCGCCTCCAAAAACATCGAGGACAGTAGCAAAACTCGGTCCCCTCCTCGATAAACTCGACGCCCCCATCGCCAAGCTCGACAAAGTCATGGCCAGTGCCGATGACACCATGAAATCCATCAAAGGAGCCGCCGACAGCTTCTCCGTCGCCGCACGCAACATCACCAACGGCAAAGGCCTGCTCGAGCGCTCATCAACGATCCGAAGCTCAAAACCGACTTCCACGACCTCATTTTACAACATGAAAACCAGTGGCCCCGTGTGGTACAAAAACAACGCCGACAAGGAACGGGCCAAACAGCAGGATCAGCCCGCCCCAGCACCCCAGCCAGAACAGCCGAAAAAAGCGCGGCTTTTTCCAAGGCAACTGACCCAACACCATTTCGTCCGCTCCATCCGTGGAGCCACACACGTCTATGGACTGCTCCCGCACCCCACTCGTGATCCAGAAACTTGGCTCGATCTCGCACCGCCATTTTCTCAAAACATGGCTCGCGAAGTCAGGAGCTGGATTCAACGCTGGGAGCCGGATCTGCAAGAGAGCATCAAATGGCACATGCTCTGTTTCAGCGGGCGAAAGCTCGTCTGTGCTCTCAGCGCCTGCAAAAACACCTCGGCATCACCTTTTTTTCGCGGCACAGAGCTGCGTGGCATCACTCAGCTCTTTAGCGAGCAAGAAGGCAATCTGAGCATCCAAACCGTTCGAGTCACCGATTTCGCAAAACTCGACGCCCAGGCCCTAAAACGCCTTTTGCACGCCGCCGTGGCCCTAGATGCCGATTTGACCGCCAAACCACCGCCCACGAAAAAACGCGCGGAATGGCCCATGCCGCCCGCTTTGGCCGCCGCGCTCAAAAAGAGCCCCAAAGCCGCAGCAGGCTTCGCCAAGCTCACAGCAAGCTGCCAGCGTGAGTACAAAGTCTGGATCAGCCAAGCCAAACAGCCCGAAACCATCGCCCGCCGCGTAAAGGAAACGATCACCGCCCTCGCCTCCGGCCGAAAATGGAGCCAGCGGAAGGGGGTAAGTGTTCACGGCCGACCCGCGAGCTTTGCACTCCCGCGTCATGGGAGTACCATGCACTCCCCTATACGCACACGTTGGCAAAAACTCGGCGGAAGCTCTTTACTCCTCAGCATCACAGTTCATTCCGCCATCCTTCTCGTGATGGGCCTCGTCTGGATGAAGCGAGATGTTTTCCGCGAGCAGGTGGACTTCATCCCCGCAGGCCGCTCGGACGATTTGAAGCATCGAAAGCGGCAAAATGCTGTGAAGACACTCGCCAAGAAAGCTCCCAAAGCACGCCTCGTGATCGCTGAGGCCAAGCCAGAGCATCTTCCAGCACCGGATGATGTCGTTTTGCCAGAACCAGGGGCGGGCCTCGGTTCCGCCAATGCCGCCAGCACCATGAATACCGGTGCATCGAATGGCCTGGATGGCTTTCGTGGCTCCGGCCAGGGGAACTGGTTGGCCAGTGCACCGAATCTTTTCATTCACGATGTTCCACCCGAGTCGCGGCTGGAAAACTCCGCCAAAACGGCGGCAGCCCAGTGGAGCAGGCGGTGTCGCTCTCTCGAGTGGTTGAAGACGCAGCAGAATGCTGGCGGCTCCTGGGGCCGCTCCAACAAAGGCCGCAATGACCGGGTTGGCGCTGCTTTGCTACCTCGGCCGCTGCGAGACTCCGGATTCGCCGTTTTATGGCGACAATGTCCGCTCTGGCATGCTCTGGCTCATCGAGCTGGCGGCCAAAAACCCGCACGGCATGCTCGCGGAGCAGACCACGGCGAACTCAGCGGCTTACGAGCACGGGATCGCTACCTACGCACTCGGAGATGTATTCGTTTTACCGTTTCGGTGGCGCACGGCTGCCAGGACTGCGCGAGACCTTTGAAAAGGGGTGCGCCTCATTCTCACGAGCCAAAACGAGCGCGGTGCCTGGACCTACGGCGGTCGCGATCATGCTTACGGTGCGCAGAGTCATGGCGAAGACCTCTCCGTGACCGGTTGGCAATACCAGGCGCTCAAAGCTGCGAAGCACAGCGGCCTGAAGATCGACGGCCTCGACCGCGCCATCGACCGCTGCTGCGATTACCTCGTTTCCAAACAGACGAAGGAAGGTGGCTTCGGCAAAACCAACCGTGACGAGCATACAACCAGTGGAGCCTCACCGGCTGCGGCCTGCTGGGCCTGCAAACGCTCGCAAAGGGGCAAAAACGCCGCCGTGAAGAAGGGCGTGGCCTTTTGCGCGACTTCCTGACTGCCAGAACCGCTCGACTGGGACCGCAACTGCAACCTCTACTGCTGGTATTATCAAACGCAGAGGGCCTTCTTTCAGGCCGGTGGTGATGACTGGCGCTTCTACAACGCGCAATTCCTCCCAAATCCTCGAGGCGCAGCAACCCGATGGCTCCTTCCGTCGTGGCCGCCCTAACTGGCCCGCCGGCGATGCCGCAGACGCCATCTACCGCCAAACACTGTGCACGCTCCAGCTCGAGGTGGCCACCGCTACCCCAAAGTCGCGGATCGCGGTGAGGAGTCGATTTTTGAGCGGAGACCGGTTCTAACTGGCTACAGCCAAGATCTCCGGCTTTTTGACTCCACCAGGCTCAATAGCTTCAAAGCGGCTCCGCTTCGGTTGCGCACTCCGTTTTCCCAACTGATCGCGGTATTCCGCGGCACGTTCCAAGCGCGCGCGCGGCTGGCCCACACCGAGGCGAGTGCGGATGCGTTTGATGTCCGCCGGAGGTAGCGGTTTCAGCTTCGGCGGCTCGGCCATCTGAGTGATGCGTATGTTGGGCATCGGTGTTTTGCTTTTTTACATGGGCGGCGAATGCCTGTATTCGCTCGACGAGGCTTTCGCATTGAATTCGATTTCGTTCACTTTGGCTTTCATGGCTGGTAATGTCAGGATTTGATGATATGGACGGCTTCTCGGAGGGCTTTTGTCAGCGGCACTGAGGCTGGCTTTCGTTTGCTTGGTGTAGAAATGGAAGAGGATGATGCATGGCATGCGGCAGCCAAAGGTAGATTACACGGGCTGATCCACCTGCCGCGCCCGTCGAGGCGGAGAAAGCGGCTTTGCGCAAGCCTCCAGTTCCTTGAATGAGGTCTCCCGAGTCAGGAGACTCGGCGAGTTCATTTCGAAACGTCGCGCATTCCTCGTCGGAAGCCTTTTTGAAGGCACTCCTTGGAAACCGGGCAACTCGGCAAAGAACAGGCGCACAGGAACTCTATCAGTTTATGCATATAGTATGGAATCCCGGTTTTTGTCGAAACAGCGCTCAGAACATTAAAAAATGGGTGTCAAACCTGGTTGCATGGCTATCTCTCAGTCTCCCTCGACTTCCCCTCAATGAATTCCCTCAAACTTCACCACCAGCTCCGGCTCATCTGGCAAATTTTACTCCTGCCCGCACTCGAACAGGCTGGCATCGGCAAAGTCTCGAAGCTGCCGGTTTCCATCCGCATCGTGCTGGAGTCCCTGCTCCGCAATTTCGACGGCAAGAAGGTCACCGGAGGCGGATGAAGAATCTCGCGAACTGGAACGCCAAGAGCCCCGGCGAGTATGAGATCCCCTTCACCGTTGCCCGCATCGTGCTGCAGGACTTCACGGGCGTGCCGCTGCTGGTCGATCTGGCTGCGATGCGCTCGAAGGTGAAGCAGCTCGGCAAGAATCCGAAGATGGTCGAGCCGCTGGTGCCGGTCGATCTGGTGGTCGACCACTCGGTGCAGGTCGATTTCGCCGGCACGCGCAGGCGCTGAATCAAAACCTCGCGCTGGAGTTTGAGCGCAACAGAGGAGCGCTACCAGTTCCTGAAATGGGGCGAGCAGGCCTTTGATACCTTCAAAGTGGTGCCTCCCGGCATCGGCATCGTGCATCAGGTGAACCTCGAATACCTCGCGAAGGGCGTGCTGGAGAAAGACGGCGTGTATTACCCGGATTCGCTCGTCGGCACTGATTCCGCACACGACGATGATCAACGGCCTCGGCGTCGTCGGTTGGGGGCGTGGGTGGCATTGAGGCCGAAGCCGGCATGCTCGGTCAGCCGGTGACCTTCCTCGTGCCGGAAGTCGTCGGCGTTTACCTCACCGGCGCGCTCAAAGAAGGCGTCACTGCCACCGACCTCGTGCTCGAGGTGACTCAGAAACTGCGCAAGCTCGGCGTCGTCGGCAAATTCGTCGGATTCTCCGGCCCCGGTGCGGTCAGCCTGCCGGTCACGGATCGTGCGACCATCGCCAACATGGCACCTGGAATATGGCGCGACGATGGGCTTCTTCGGCGTGGACGAAGAAACCGTCGCCTACCTGCGCGGCACCGGCCGCAGCGAGGAGCTTTTGCAGGACCGTCGAGGCCTACCACAAAGCGCAGGGCATGTGGGGCATCCCCACCGAGAAGGGCAGCCTCGAATTCAGCCACCGAGATGGAGATCGACCTCAGCGGCGTGGTGCCGCGTGTCCGGTCCGAAGCGTCCGCAGGACCGCATCGAGGTGCCCGCTTTGAGGACGAAGGTTCCGCGACCTCCTCGGCGCGGATGTGAAGGCCGGTGGTTTCGGCAAAGCGGAGTCCTTCAAAGCCCGCCGAAGTCGTCGTGAACAGCAAAGCCGACACGAAAGACACCATCACCGGACGGCTCCGTGCTCATCGCCGCCGCATCACGACCTGCACAAACACCTCCAACCCGAGCGTCATGCTCGGCCGCGGGTCTGCTCGCGAAGAAAGCGAACGCGAAGGGCCTCACCGTGAAGCCTTCCGTCAAAACCCAGCCTCGGACCAGGCAGCCGCGTCGTGACCGATTACCTCACCAAGACCGGCCTTCAGCTCGAGCTCCGGCAAGCTCGGCTTCCAGATCGTCGGCTAGGCTGCACCACCTGCATCGGCAACCCCGGCCCGCTCGACGCCGGCATTGGAAGATGTCGTCAAAGGCCAGGATGTCGTCGCCTCCGCCAGCGACTACCGCAACTTCGAGGGCCCGCGTGCATCGGGAGATCAAGGTAACTTCCTCATGTCGCCCCGCTCGTCGTCGTCTACGCCATCGCCGGCACCGTCGATATTGATTTGAGCAAGGATCGGGTAGTCGCCGGTAGCGGCGTCTATTGAAGGACATCTGGCCCTCGCCCAAAGAAGTGCGCGATGCCATGCTCCGCGCTTGCGGCCCGATGTCTTCCGCGCCTCTACACCGACTTTCGTCGCAGAATCCGCAGTGGAACGAGATCCAGGGCAGCATCGGCGAGGTCTGCGAGTGGGACGGCAACACGACCATCCAGCATCCGCCCTTCTTCGCCGACTTGACATGACCCCGGGACATCGTGGAAATCCAAGGCGCACGCCCGCTCGGCATGTTCGGCGACTCGGTCACCACCGACCACATCAGCCCGGCCGAGCCATCAAGAAAGCCAGCCCCCCGCCGGCAGCTGCCTCACCGACAACGGCGTCACGCAGGCCGATTTCAACAGCTATGGCAGCCGCGCGGCAATGACCTCGTCATGACCCGCGGACCTTCGCCAACGTGCGCATCAAGAACCTCATGCTCCGCGGCAAAGAAGGCGGCGACACGCCGGCCATTCTCGCAGGCACCGAAATTGAGCATCTACGACGCGCCGAGGCCTACAAAGCCGCTGGCACGCCAAAGCATCATCTCGGTGGTGAGGAATACGGCATGGGCTCCAGCCGCGACTGGGCCGCCAGGGGACCCGTCTCCTCGGCGTGAAAGCCGTCATCACGGAGAGCTTCGAGCGCATCCACCGCACCAACCTCGTCGGCATGGGCGTCCCTGCCCTGCAACTTCAAGAACAAGGCCGACTACGACACAGGTCAAAGACCTCGCCGATGCCACCTTCGACCTCCCTGGGGCCTCGAGCAACGACTTCAAGCCCAGAGCATAGCCACCCTCCCAGTCCACAAGTCCGACGGCACACGTCCTTCGACATCCCGCTGGTCGTCCGCATCGACACCCCGTCGAATCGACTACTACGCGCTGGCGGCGTCCTGCCCTACGTCCTCGCGCGCAGATCCAGCGTGCGAACGGGTTAACGCCGTAGAACGAACTTCCAAGTTCGTTTCTCGAACGACTCCAACGCCCCAAGCGGCCCTCGGCAAACCCTTGCCAAACCCGTCCTTTGGGGGCGTTACTCTTTCCAGTGCTGCACTCCACCGCTTCACGCGGCCCCGCCGCGAAGACTCAGCAAAGCTCTCCATCCGAAACTTCAAATCCATCCGCGAAGACTCGATCTCGACTGC